>JBBRGW010000316.1:0-5295 GCA_038223525.1 Pirellulales bacterium | reverse complement strand
AAAGCGAGTCTGGAGTAACTCGCGATTCAGCGACCCAACTGATCAGCAATCCAGCAGGCGCTGGACCAAATTGACCGCCACTGGGTGGTCGAACAAACCACTTTGCGTCCGACGCTGCTTGCAACGCCGCCGGCAAGTCATCCGCATTCACTTGATCCGGTGGTGGCGAAGCTTGGTCCCCCTTCTTTGATTTTGGCTCAAGGGCGGTCGCAATCGAAACGGAGGAGTCGCCGGCAAGGTTGGATGCCTTAACACTACTGATTTCCTGAAACGCTTGTTTCACTTTCAAAACCGCGGAGCTATCCAATGCATCTTCAATCGCTGAGGAATACGAAGCGTCCTCAATAGGGATTCGGAAAGTGCCATTGCAACTGGGGCACTTTCCACGCTTGCCCGCTTGAAAGTCTTTAACATGCAAAGCATAGCTGCAATGATGGCACACAAAATGAATTCCCATCTAATCTATCTCCGGTGCCGTTGCTATCTGTAGGTTTCGTGGCATTTGGTGCAGGCTTGATCGATTCGACCAACCGCGGTCCTGGCTAGTTCCGCATCATTTGTACGGGCCGCTTGAGCTGCCTCTTGAGCTGCTTGAGTCATTGCGATTGCAAGCTTTGCGTACTCTTGATCATCCGCATCGGTCATGCCGGGCTGTTTGATGATGTTTCCAAACATGGCGAGCAATTCGGCATACTTGATTACCTCCTCCTGACTTTCTCGGAAGTTCTTTTCGCTGTTCGTTGCCTTGGCCAGATTATCGCGCAACGCCCATTCCATGATTTGCATCGATGGGCCTCGGTCCGCGGTGTCTGCCCATGTCACGTCTTCTGCAGCACCCGTTAACTTCGAGCCTTTCAGCAAATTTTGAAGATCCGTTTGCCTCTGTTTGGCCTCATTGAAAACTGGCTGTGTGCCTACTTTGCAATTCATGGCCATCTTCGAAAAAATGCGCTGGGCGTAGCTTGCGGACGATTGCCAACGAATCTCTTCTGGATAAAGTGCGATAACCGCCATCGCCGACGCGAGCAATGTAAACTCCTTGCGAACATCGACGACACCGCCGGTGAACTTTGCAGGGGTAGTGATCATTCCGTCAAGTCGGGTCTTTGACTCCTTGACAATATCTTCTATGGAGGAGGCGCTGACGAGCTGCTTCCAAATGCTGCTGGCATTTGCTGGGGCGGTAGGATCCGCGAAAGGAGTTCCGCGACTATTCTCTCGAGTCGCAGACTCCGCCAGTGCGAGCTGAGCGTTGGGCATCTCACCCTGTAGTTGGCTCACTGCATCGCTAAAAAAAACACCAGAAAACTCGTTTGGTTTAAACTCGGGGGGCGTTACTCTTTTGTGCTTCTTGACGGACCGCTGAGCGAATACCGTAGATCCGAGCAGCAACGAACAGAATGCGATGCAAAGTAGAGCTTGGATCTTCATAATTTTCGATCAAGTGGTCACAAAAGTGAATCAGGCGGACAGCCGATTGCTCACTGACCATATTTTACTCGTCCATGACTATCGACGCCAACAGGCTGTGCAAGGCTTTGTCGGTAATACTTGAGTCCCGGAAAGAAGAAACATCCGCCGGCAACGATTCCAAAGATAAGATGGGCATACTTGGGGAACACCAACATGAACATGCTCGAAACAAACAAGCAGAGTGCCTGGATGTAAAACACGCCGCTCAAAATACCCGCTTTGATCAAGAAAACCATTCCTGTGATAATTGCAATCAACGGCGTGAGCGTTAAAGGGTCCAATTCCAGCCACCATTCGATCGGAAACAGGGCACCGATTCCGATCATGCTTGCTCCCCAAACGTGAGCGATCTGCCGTTCGACAAAGGTGACTGGCCCCATGCGACGTCGCAATGCCCAGAACACTGCTGCCCATGCCCCAAGCCCAACGATCCATAAGAGCATAAAAGACCAGCGGTTTGGATTGTCCCCCTGGAGCAATGTCAGCCCCTCGGTCAGTAGGCAAGCGATCAACAAAACCAGCGAGTGCCACATCCATAACAGTCCCCAATTCTCAAGAATGGGGGCATGATGTGTTTCTCGAAACCATCGCGCGATCACTTGAACGAATTGGCCCGAGCGGGCGGAGATCGGTTCGTCATTTAGGAACGCAAGAAGATCGTCTGCAAATGACTCCGCGGAGGAATACCTGAGATCTGATGGCTTCTGCAAACAGCGAACCACGATCATTTCCAGGTCCCGATCGACTTTCGGTTCAATGACTCTAGGAAGGGGCGGATCCTGCTCCAATATCTTCAACAACAAGTCCACTGGCGATTGGGCCACATGCGGTGGTCGGCCAGTTAAAGCATGATACAAAACCGTGCCTAGACTATAGATGTCCGAGGCGGGACCGATCGGACCCATTCTACCGCTGGCTTGCTCTGGACTCATGTACGTTGGAGTACCGAGCACGACACCCGTCCGCGTCAATGTCTCCCCGCTGTCCGCTTGCTTTGCCAATCCGAAGTCGGTTAGCTTCGCATTTCCTAGCTCATCGATCAAAATATTGGACGGCTTGATGTCGCGATGAACAATCCCTGACTGATGCGCAAAATGAACAGCGCGACCGACCTGCTCCAAATAAGTTGCCGCCTGTCTTTGCGAGACCCCTTCGTTGGCCATCTTGTCAGACAACGTCCTCCCCTTGATAAACTTCATCGCAAAGAAAGGTCTGCCGTCCAACTCTCCCACATCGAATACGGGGACGATGCCGACATGATCTAGTTTTGCCGTGGCTTTCGCTTCCGCGAAGAAGCGTTGACGCTCGAGCGTCGATGCCAAACGATCCTTTAAAATCATCTTGATCGCGACTTCCCGATTCAGACTGATTTGGCGGGCACGATAGACAATCCCCATCCCGCCCCGACCAACAACCTCCAGCAATTCGTAGTCTCCCAGCGTCGTTGGGAGCTGCATCTGCCATTGCCCGGAATCGGACTTACTGGCGGTTTGCTCGATCAACTTGGCTTCCGCGCCTCCGACTGCATCCGTTACCAATACCGTTCCCCACAGGAACATAAGATCGGAAGCGTGCGCGGGATGCATCTTGCAGATCGCATGAATGTCAATCGCTAGACCACGCTGCATTTGGTCGGTTAGGTCGCTCACAATTGCGGCCAATTCAGCTTCGGCAATCGATGAGGGTTCATCCGATTCCAACTCAACGCTTTCCAATCCAGGTTTCAGCCCCTCCTGATGAGGTTTCATTCTTCGAGATCCCTTTGCAGGGCGGGCATACCCTCAATGATCTCTCTCAGGCGTTTAAGAGCTCTCAAGTAGCGCATGCTTGCTGCCGGCTCTGTTAGTCCGAGCGACTGCGCGATGTCTTGATTGTTTAACTGTTCGTAATGCCGCATCAAGATAATTTCACGATCGTTCTCGCGGAGCATTTGAACAGCCGATTCGATTTGCTGAGCCAATTCTCGCTGCGTTGCAGCGGCCGCTGGCGTTAACGCTTGATCGCGAAATTGATTCGCAAGCTCGATAGTAGATTGATCGAATGGTCCTTTGCCCGGCTGAGGCTGTTCGCGATCGATGCTCCGTTTTGCGGATACGCGATGGCGACGGTGGGCATCGATAATACGGTCTTTGGCAATTTGGCGAATCCAAAGATGAAACGGGATCGCTGGATTGACTAGATAGTCGGCCAATCGCCTGTTGGCTTCGATAAGGACGTCTTGAATAACGTCGCTTACATCCATTCTCTGCATGAGGCGTTGATCGAGGCGCATTTGAATCATGCGTCGCAGCGAGTTTCGGTGCCGGTCCATGAGCTCCTCAACAGCAACGGCTTGCCCGTCTCTCACATTATTGAGCAGTTCAGCCGTTACCTCACCATCTGGCCAAATGGAGTTGTTTTCGGATTTTTCTGGCTTAATTTCGTTCATATAAATCATTCTAGCTCAACGGCTAGGGTGCGGTACCGCGGATCCCTATTTTCCCTCGATGCTCAAGCGGTTTAGAACAAATGGCTTAAAACAATCGGTTTAGAACGAGCGGCTCAAAACAAACGGCTTACGATCGCACGAACGAATCAATCCCGACGGGACCACCAGCTGTTTCGCAGGCGTTGGATAGGTCGGAGCTTGGTTTCGCCAGTCTTTGCCTCACCGATCTTTGACTCGCCGGTCTTTGTCTCCTCAGTTTTCGCTTCGATGCTCAGCTCCGATTTTTGCTTCGTCACGAAAAGGGGAGCTGAGGAGTTGCTATTGTCTCGAAGTGAGACCATGACTTTAGGTTTCGTAATAAAAGAATCGCCCCATTGAACCAAACCTCCTCGTGGCGAGGTGAGCATGCTAACGGCTGGTCCTGAGTCCCCGTTCTGAAGCGACGTGCGAGCGAGGAACAACTCGGAGCGAAGATCGCGTCGTTCGGTCTCCCTAAGAAAACTAGTTGAGAGCGATACGTCATCCAACCAAAGTCCTCCAATTCCTTTTGCTTCGAATAGGATCCGATAGAGTGACGGTTCTTCCTCCAGGACGTGGGTTTGAAATTCTTTAGAGAAATCGAGTCCGATCATTTCCCACATTTGCTGCGGGCTCGGACGCTGAACTCGATCCGCAAAATCTCGAACCGCGATGGCTTCAAAACGATCTGACTTCGGATCGAATTGATAAAGTGTTAGCGTTGCATTTTTAGGAATCTGCTCCGCCGCAATTTGGAAAGAGACGAATAGCCTGTCGGCAGGTGTCAATGCAAATGGATCGCTTTGAAGCCATGCGATCGACGCCGCATTGCTTACCTCCATTTTGATCGACGCGTGACCATCGCTCGCCGTTCGAGAATCCATCTCCACTCTCGTATTTGAATCGATCGATGTTGTCCAACCGACCAATCGCCCGCGGCGGCTTACGGCTGTTTGCAATTCAAAGCTGGGGTTGGTTATTGTATGGGATCGCTTTTGCGGAATGCTCAACCGAGAGATCGCTTGATCCAGCGATTGCAAACCAGCTTCTAAGGAATGCAGAGCGGCATTTTCGTCGGCATACCAAAGCACCGGCGCGAAATACTCATCCTTGCTTTCAATGCGAATCGTTTCTCCAGCGGCAATGGGAAAACGCCATTCTTTGGCGGCGTCATTGCATTCGATACGAGAATCAATGGGTGAAAGATTGAATTCGTGCGTGGATGTCGTACGGAAGTTAATGGGCAATACATCCCATTTGATACTCACCCACTCGGAGACTGCACCCGAATTAGAAAGGAGCATCGAGCGTCCTGTCTCACTTGCAAGCCATATGCGAACCTTGGAAATCGATCGGGCGCTATCTCGATAAGGCAG
>JBBRGW010000315.1:0-5306 GCA_038223525.1 Pirellulales bacterium | reverse complement strand
GCCTATGCGAATATTACAGCAACAGCATCCGAGCTTCGCCCGACACCGACTGGTATAACCCTTCACGGTTGGACCGAAGTAACGGCACTAGGACGCACCAATTACCTTGGTTCTGCTGGGCAACTCGGAATTGGTATCGCTTCCCGTGAGGCAAAGAAGGGCGTATTCTTCAATCGAAGCGAAACGAAGATTGGCGCGATTACCGACGGTACTTCGAATACCTTCTTGTTTGGTGAAGTGACTGGACATTACAATTATCCAACGCTGCCAAATCAACGTCAGTGGTCCTTCTCTTGGAATGTGGGACCTCAGGTCACCGAGTGGCATCGTCCAGTTTACGGCTATCAAAACCAAAAGCGTTGGAATTTGTTCTCCAGTTTTCACACCGGTTTGATTAATTTCACTTCAGGTGATGGTTCCGTACGAGGTGTTTCGATGTCCATCGATCCACAAATCCTCATCGACGTTTCGTCGATGGCCGACGGTGTCGTGACTACGCTTGATAACTAGACTACTTTTACAGAAGAGGAATATATGAAGATCTTGTTTTTGTTTGCTCTGTTGTTGACCGGATTCGTTGCGGGCTGTGGCTCCAACGAGAATAAAGTGACCGCCCCAGAAAAGTTCCTTGCCCCAACCGCACCGATGGGTGCTGGCGGTGGTGGAAAGACGGATAATGGCGAAGCCAAGACAGAGAAATTCGTACCGTAATACCGCCTAGCGAGTACCGAAGAAAAAAAGAGAACGCCCCTGGATGACAGGGGCGTTTTTCGTTTGCCCAGCGAAGCTGGCAAACCCAGCCGGTGCGTGTCACCGTTCAAGGCCTATTCATAGGGAATTGAATCCGACTCGAAAGGGCGCCGGCGGCCAACGCTGGGGTCGGAAGGAAGCGATAGGAAGTTGTCCGAGGGTTTCTTTTCTTAGTGGCTTCGGCTTGCTGGAATGGTACAATCGAACTGACTGCAAACACATGTCTATGCGATCGAGACACCCACCTAGTATCCCATGCAAAATCTTCCTCTTCGCTTTATAATTGCTCTTCTCCCACTGCTTTCGTTAGTTGCATGGACATTCGAAACGGCTCGCGCATCCGATCCTGAATCGCCCCGTTCCCAAGTTGATTTCCGAACTGATATTCGCCCCATTCTTTCCAATCGCTGTTTCATTTGCCATGGGCCAGATGAGGGGCACGTTGAATCTGGCCTGCGACTTCATGAATTCGCATTTGCAACCAGACCGGCAGATTCTGGCTCAGCTGCCATCGTCCCCGGAAAGCTAGACGAGTCGGAGTTGATTCGGCGGATCGTTTCCAGCGATGAATCGGTCCGAATGCCACCGCCCCATATCGGTGCCAAGCTGACCGATCGTGAAGTTGGACTCTTTAAGGAATGGGTAGCCTCCGGCGCTAAGTACTCTAAGCACTGGTCATTCGACCAAATCCATTCACCTCAACTAGATCCAAAGACCTCTCTGGAGCTATCTCCTCAATGGCAAAACTCTCCAATCGATTTGCTAGTTGCCAATAAGTTGGCCGAACGTGGTTGGAAGCCAGCGCCTGAGGCAAATCGACGTACACTTTTGCGACGACTATCTTTGGACCTGACAGGTTTGCCACCCACTCGTGAGCAGCAACTCGCCTTTGAATCCGATACTAGCTCACAAGCCTACGAGCAATGGGTGGATAGATTGCTCGCATCGCCTGCGATGGGCGAGCATTGGGGTCGCAAGTGGCTTGACCTAGCCCGATATGCGGACTCCGCTGGATACGCAGACGACCCGCCGAGGACAATCTGGGCCTATCGCGATTGGGTTATCAAGGCCATCAATGATGGCATGCCCTTTGATCAATTTACGATCGAACAACTTGCGGGCGACTTGCTCCCAAACCCTACCGACGAGCAATTGGTCGCCACCGCTTTCCATCGCAATACGCTGACCAACAACGAAGGGGGGACCAACGACGAGGAGTTCAGAAACGTAGCGGTTGTGGATCGAGTGAACACGACGATGGCTGTTTGGATGGGTGTAACCATGGCCTGTGCCCAATGCCATACCCATAAGTTCGACCCAATCACTCAAACTGAATACTTCCAAGTGTTCGCCATCTTGAACCAAACCCAAGATGCGGACCGCGCGGACGAGAGTCCTACCCACAAATGGTTCACACCAGAACAACGTCGCGACCAGAATGAAACACAAATCGAACTCTCTAAAGTGGAGTTAGCATTAACGGCTCCCGAAGAATCTCTCAAAGCAGAACAACGCGTTTGGGCGGACGAACTGCAAAGCCCTATCCAATGGCAATCGATGAAACCGGATTCAGCGAAAGCCAAATCGAAATCCTCGATATCTATCAAAGAAAACGGAGCACTTAAAGTAGACGCGATTGCGGATACAGACACTTATTCGATTGAGCTTCCAATTCCAAGGGGCTCGGCCATCGATTCGTTGTCAGGACTCCAGATTAGGAGCATTCCCGACGCGTCTTTGCCAAACGGCGGAGCTGCGATCGGTGATGGCAATTTCGTGTTGACCAATTTGACTGCCGCCTTGATCGACGCCGATTCGAAATCGGCAACCGGCCAATTTGTACGAATAGAATTGAAAGGCGAAAACAAGATACTCTCCCTCGGCGAAGTTCAGGTTTTCTCGCGAGAAGAGAACGTCGCAAAAAGTGCCAAGGCATCACAAAGCAGCACCGATTTTGATGGCAAGCCAGAAAGGGCCGTCGATGGCAATACCTCGGGTGTCTACACAGAAAATTCAACAACTCATACCGCCAACAGCACCGATCCATGGTGGGAAGTGGACTTGGGCAAAGATGTCTCAGTAGACAAAATCGCGGTTTGGAATCGCACGGACGCGGAAGTAGGGAGTCGACTGGCGGGTGCGAAGCTTTCTATTTTGACGAGCGATCGAAAGACAATTTGGGAAGCGACTCTCGACAAGCCCAAAACCAGCGAATCCTTTGAAGTACAACCCTCTATCGCTGTGCCTCTGTTTGCGGCCAACGCGGACTACGCGCAGGATGGCTTCTCGGCCGCCAATGCGATCGACGCCGACCCCAAGTCCGGTTGGGCAGTCGGCGGAGCGATCGAGCAACCGCATCAACTGAACCTCGCCATTCAATCGAGCAAACTAAAGGAACGAACCGCTTCGCGTGCCTTGTCTGAAAACATCGTGTTGCGATTGACGATCAAGTTTGAGTCCTCGTATCGACGAGCACTCCTCGCAAGCTTTGCGATCGGTATGACCTCCGACCCGCGTGCCGATCGCATGATCGGTTTGCCCTCGAATGTAACTAGGATTCTTTCGCAAGATCCTGATTTGCGATCCGACCGCGATCTGCATACGCTGCATAGCTACTACGTTTCCACGGTCGCTCCAAGTCGCCAACCACTCCGTGATGCTCGCGATTTGCTCAGCAAAAAACTTGCCGCCATCAAACCCACAACTTCCGTCCCGATTCTCAGCGAGTTGGCTCAGGACAAACAACGTCAAACCCATGTTCAATTGAGAGGCAACTATAAGGTCAAAGGAGATCTTGTATCTCCAGGGGTTCCAAGCGCTTTTCATCCTTGGAAGCCGCAGGCGTCCGGCGTCGACATTCCAAAAATGGATCGACTTGCGTTCGCCCGTTGGTTGATGCAACCCGACAACCCACTAACGGCTCGTGTCATTGCGAATCGCTATTGGGAGACCTTCTTTGGAGTTGGCATCGTGCGCACTAGCGAGGAGTTTGGTTCCCAAGGCGATTTGCCGAGCAACCCCGAATTGCTCGATCATTTAGCGGGCGAATTGATTCGCAATGGTTGGGATACCAAACGGTTTATTCGCAACATCGTACTTTCCGCAGCCTACCGACAGGGATCCTTTGTCTCACCCCAACGCTACGAAGAAGATCCGGATAATGTATACGTGTCGCGCGGTCCTCGCTTCCGCGTCTCGGCAGAACAAGTTCGGGATATGGCGATTGCATCTGCCGGTCTCTTGTCGCAACGTCTTTATGGAACTCCAGCCCGCCCGCCGCAACCCGCACTAGGATTGACCGCTGCTTTTGGTGGCAAAACCGATTGGGAGACGAGCAAAGGGGAAGATCGCTTTCGGCGCGGTCTGTACACTCTCTGGCGACGCTCCAATCCTTACCCATCGATGGCGACCTTCGATGCACCGAATCGCGAAGTGTGCGTGCTGAAACGCGACAGGACCAATACCCCACTCCAAGCACTTGTTACGCTAAATGACCCTGCCTATGTCGAAGCAGCCCAAGGCTTGGCTCGAAGAATCGTTGTCTATGAATTGCCCGAAGGCTCTCTCGAACAACGCATTGAGCTCGTCTATGAGTTGGCTCTTTCCAGACTACCAATTCCTCGCGAATCAGATGCGATCAGCAAACTGTATTACGAGACGAAAAGCGTTTTTGCATCGGATCTGGAACGAGCAAAAAAAATGTCCACCGAACCAATCGGTCCCCTTCCGGCCAATGCAGATCCCATTGAATTGGCAACATGGACAACCATTTGCAACGTAATACTAAACCTAGACGAATTTTTGATGACCCCTTAGTTGATCCCGTGATGTCGAGCGGAACACCATAAACACCATGAACTTCATGAACACTATGAACTCCGTAGTCGAACAACACCTTGCGCTGAGAACGCGCCGCTACTTCCTGGGTCAAACGTCGACTGGTCTGGGCGCTTTGGCTTTATCAAACCTCATAGGCTCCCCCGCGGCGCACTCCGCAGTGACAGCCGACTCCATTGCTGCCAAGGTAGCTCACTTCGCCCCCAAAGCGAAGAGAGTTATCTATTTGCACATGACTGGATCACCACCGAACCTAGACCTCTTCGATTACAAGCCCAAGCTGATAGAACTCAATGGACAGGATGCGCCAGACTCCGTGCTCAAGGGAAGAGAGTTTGCGTTTACCACCGGGGTCCCAAAATTGCTCGGTACATCCCACAAATTCCTACCGTCCGGCAATTCAGGTGTGCTGCTTTCCGATTGCTTGCCACATCTACAAGGGGTGGCAGATCATCTGTGCCTAGTTCACAGCATGCACACCGACCAGTTCAATCATGCCCCTGCTGAGTTGTTGGTCTATACCGGATCGCCACGAAGTGGTCGGCCTTCGTTTGGTTCGTGGGTATCGTATGGACTCGGTAGTGAAAACGAAAACTTGCCCGCATTCGTTGTGCTCATCAGCAGTGGCGTACAACCCAACGGAGGCCGCAGTTCTTTCGGCAGCGGATTCCTCCCTAGCGTCTATCAAGGGGTTCAATGTCGATCTCAAGGCGACCCTG
>JBBRGW010000314.1:0-5319 GCA_038223525.1 Pirellulales bacterium | reverse complement strand
GCGCGAGCAAATGCTTTGTTCTCCGGATGAGTAACCCACACTGCTAGCCGATGTCGGGGTTCACCCTCGTCGGGAATCAAGTTCCGAAGATAGGGAACCTCAGGTGAAACACGGGTCTCTTTTTCCTCGTTGAGATAAGTGATTCGGTAGTCCGGTGTCGAGTTGCGCAAGCCAACAAACGCGTTGTCTAACTTTACTCCTGAAAAGAAGGCCGCGAGCTGATGGAAATCGGACTGCTGACCGGTTCGATTCGTAGGGGCTAAGTCGGAATTTGAGAGCGTGTCGTTCGACAGGTCGTTGCTTTCCAATTCCGGAAAATGAACCTTACCCACGTAATCCTCATGGCATTGCAAACAATCGATCCGCTGCGCAAGAAACGCGCGTGAGGTGCGGCCGGCAAGCCGTATCGCATCTGGCTTTTTATTGTCAGCATCGTCCATCGTCGCCGTGAGGAAATTCACTTGCGGAGAATCGGTCCACGACCCCTTGGCCTCGATAAGGTCTCGGACGACAAAATCATAAGGGGTACCTTTTTCGAAATGATCCGCCACCCAGTCTACATACTTGCGTCGGCGGAAAATGAGGAACGGACCATTGTTGGTCCCGACCGTTGCACGCGTCCACCGCTCGGCCAAATAGTCGTAGGTTCGTCGATCTTTGAGCAGATACTCTGTCCACCAGATCGATCGTTGTTCGTCAGGCAACTGCTCTGCAACCCGAGCCTCCTCCAACGACAATCCGTTTCCAATCAAGGCCAAGCTGATACGACGGGCGACGGTTCGCCAATCCGCAGGTTTTGCTTTGGTCAAGCCGAGACGGGCAATCTCCGCGTTCATAGCTTCGTCCACCTCCAAAGCAACCGCTTGGACCGTCGGCTCAAAACGCGTTGCAATAGACTCCCTATCGTGGAGCAACTTGGCCCGAGGAGAAGTTGCCCAAGCGATTCCAAAGACCAGTCCAAAGCCTATTGAAACCAGCAATAGCCGTTTACGCCAACGCTTGCTTTTCCCATCGCTTTCCGTAACAAGATCCTGAGGCAACAAAGGTGGTGGGGCGGACGCCAATACGGGTGGGATTGCGGTTTCACTCACAGGATTGATTGCCTCAGAGACGGTCTCGGAATAGTTGGCGAAACGAATACCAGGGTTGTTATTCGTAAGTATCGGTCAAAGCTTGGACTAAATCTTTGCGAACCGAACCTTTGCCAATCGACTTTTCAAACCAATCCTGAACCTTTTTTGAAAATAGCTCATTGCGAGCAGGCGACAAAGAAAAATAAACAGCTCGCGCCGCCACGTCGATCGGCTCTTGTTCGCTCAATGTAAAGTCCGCCATCGCTGTGGCAATGCCAGGCGGAAGCCGATCCCATGGGTAATGCACGCTGTTGCCCTGAATGCGAACGATCAGCTCTTCCTCTTTGATTTCAACGATGCTGACCAGCGCCTTGCCGATGGACAAGGTTTCTGCGCCACGCATTTTCGATTTGGCTTCGCGAACCGCTTTAATAAAGATTTCATACAGTTGCCCAAGTTGATCGAGCCTCGCTTGTTTGGCTGTCATTTCTTCTCCAGACGATAATGGAAAAGACACCTCCATTTGCCTGTGGAATGTCTTGAAATCCCCCTTGTCCAAGGCTTCTCGGCCACTCTTCATAGCGATGACCCAAGCCGCTTTGGAGTCCGCTGTGGGTTGCATGGACGCTGGCATCTGTGTTGCGGCGGCTGGTGACTGTGGAATCGCAACAGGAGTACTGGCAGTCGGCTGCATTGCTGCCGGGGCCGGGCTCGTCGTTGGCATCGGGCCGGATGCTAAAGACATATTGTCTAATGGGTTGCCAAATGGGTTGTTTGCGGTGAATTCCCTTTTACTTTCTTCAGATGTTTCATCTTTGGAAAGAGTCGGGAGCACCATGCGTGAACCGTTCGCTGCTCCGTTTGGTGCTAGATTGCCACCGATGGTTTTGGGCGCACTTTCGGTGAGCTTTGACGATGCGATTTTCATTACGGAGTCTTTCGCATCCTCGTCGAGCCGCTGTGCGATTTGCTGACGATTCATAACGAATCGAATTCCTGCATATGCCAGAAACGCCGCTGCCACGGTGAGGAAACCAGCTAGGTAGAATCCTTGCGAAAGCTTCCGCTTGCGTCTGAGCTGTTCGATCTTGTAAGCCGTAGAATCGCTTCTTTCCCTTTTGACGATCTCGGGTGGGTCAGCCACTACACTCTGTGGTGTACTATGAGCGACAGCTTGAGGCAACGCGTGCAACAGTGTTGGTATCCGCCGACTCAGTTCGCTCCATCTGTCATGGGCGTTTCCGAAATCAACGAAGTTTTCACGGTCAAGAACCGAATGAGAGCTATTGGCCCCCACCAAGCACTCCGTGGGATTGAATGGGGCATAGGGATCGCCATCAGGAAAATACGCATTCTCAACACTCGATGCTCTTGCTAACAAGCTCTCATCAAAACTCTTTTTCTTCTGCTCATCCAGCAATACCGCTTGGGCTTGTTTAATCCGTTTTGCGACCCACTGAGCCGACTCAGGATCCGACTTGGTATCGGAATTGTTCCACACAGCCACCGCTGTCCGTAAGGCTTGCTTGATTTCCAGCGGATCGGCATTGGGTTCTAGCCCCAGCAACGCGTAGTGATCAAACTCCCCATCGTCTATTCGAATACCAATTTGAATTCCAAGATGTTTTTTGATCGCCTCGGTCTCATTGATCATGGACTCAGTAACCTCAAGCAAAAGGGCTATTCGGCTCATCGTCCCGTTCGACAAACTGGCGTGTGGCGACAAAACGGGTAATGAACATTTGCATCAGTCCAACCCAAGTCGCCAAGAGGAGGGGCGACGCATAGCAGAAAAGCAAGAAAAACAAATGGGTCGATCGATCGGGCTTGTCTGGCTTCGCCGCTTTTGCCACCCCCAAAAAGTCATTGATGTTGTTTGATATCGCCGGCACACGCGCCGCAAACATGATCAACATTGAGAACGCGGCACAAACGACCAGCGAGAACATGAGCATCCAAAGGCTAATAGATGGGCGTACCGACCCTTGCTGAGCGAAGGGACTGGATTCGATAGCCTTGTTGGACATGGTACTCCACGCTGAAATCGCGAGAGGGAAAGGGATTTCGCCTAAGTTTCGGCCCTCGGATTATAAGCGCTCACACGATCTTTGTGGGTTGAAAACCTCTCGGGTTTATCCCCAGGTTGGCACGGCGGTCTTCGCAGCGATATCTCGGTCGGAACGACCGAGCCACATTCTAGTGAGCAATAGGACGCTCGCCACCGGTTTTTTTATGAGCGAAAAGCCAGCTTCGGCAACTTGCAAACGTTTAGTTGATCCGGTCCGGAGAACCTGCTGCAGCGATATCTTGGTAAGGTGTCATGTCCAAGCCGTCGATGAAACTGGTTAGGGACTTGCTTCTCTGTGGGTGCTGCAACTTTTTGACCGCTTTGCTTTCGATTTGACGTACTCGTTCCCGTGTCACTTGGAAAATTTTGCCTACTTCTTCTAAGGTATAAGCGTATCCGTCAGCCAAGCCGTAACGCAACTTGAGGATTTCGCGTTCACGATAGTTCAAGGTTTGCATGGCTTCGTGGATTTGTTGCTTCAGGGTCGCTTGATTGGTTTCGTACAACGGATCATCGTCTCGGTAGTCTTCGAGAAATTCGCCAAAGAAACTGTCTTCATGGTCGCCGACCGGTTGGTCAAGCGAAAGTGGTTGACGAGCCATTTTCAAAACGACGCGTGCGTCGTCAAGCGAAAGTCCAGCGCGTTCGGCTGTTTCCTCGACCGATGGCTCGCGGCCCAGCTCTTGGATGAGGTCGCGGGTTACCTGTCGGACTTTGCTCATCGTATCGATCATGTGGACTGGGACACGAATGGTTCGGCTTTGGTCTGCAATCGCTCGTGTGATCGCTTGACGAATCCACCACGTTGCGTAGGTCGAGAACTTAAATCCTCTCTCGTATTCGAACTTGTCTACCGCACGCATCAGGCCGGTGTTGCCTTCTTGAATCAAGTCCAGGAAGCTTAAGCCGCGGTTACGGTACTTCTTTGCAATCGACACAACGAGTCGCAAGTTTCCAGCGGACAAGTCCCGTTTGGCAGCATCGTATTGAACCCGATGTGTTTGAACGCGTTGGCATCGGCGAGCGAGCGTTTTCGGTGTTTCGAAAGTGATTCGCATAAGGTAGAACAATTCGGCTCGCATCTTGGCGATCGGAATGCCATCCGAGAAACCGGTGGCCTGTGCGGATGCGATTCGCTCTCGAAGGACGACCATTTGGCTTTGGATGGTGTTTAGTTTTTGAAAAATTGGTTCCAACCGATTGGTTCGCAAATTCATCTCTTCAATCAAGCGGACCGCTTTGTTGCGGCGGCAAACCAATCGTTTCCAAGCTTGACGTCGCTCGCTCATGGGCAAGCTCTTGTTGATTGCAGCGAAATAGTCGCCGTGGTTTCGCAACAATAAATGTCGAAGTGTCTTGATATTTGGGCCGATGCGTCGCATGATCGCAATCTTCTCGGAGGCGTTGGTCACGCTGACTTCGATCGTACGGTCCAATCGCAATTTGCTATCGCGAACTTGCTCAAGAAGCTTAGTCGCCCCCTGAAGCATGAAGTCGCTTGCGAGCATCCATTGACGATAGTCGGTACGGGTCAACTCGATACGTTTGGCAGCACTAACTTCTTCCTGTCGTGTCAGCAAAGGAATCTCACCCATTTGCATCAAGTACATCCGAACCGGGTCTTCGGTTGCATCTACCGACTCATGGCCATCGTCGCCTCGAAAATCATCGCCAGACTCATCTTCCAACATACTTTCTTCGTCTGCTGAGTGATCGTCAGCCTCCTCCTCTTCTTCTTCTTCTGCGAATCCGAAAACGTCGACTTCGGCGCCCACGGTGTCACGATCTTCGCTAAGATACGATGCACCTGATTTTCGGCCGGTTGCTTTGTTGGATCGAGGATTGAATCTCTTGGTCATGGCTGGCTGCAGATCTCGTTAGAGTGACAAGGGTCAGATGCGGCGGTTTCGCATCAAGTTCCGACTGATGAAATTTAATGGTTGCATACCGTGTGCCGGCTGATTAACAACACGGGCAAAAAGGCCTTAGACCCTTGTAATTCGTTGATGAGACAAAAACCGGAACGCAAACTGTTTTTACGAGTGATGTAGTAATTCGACATTTCGGCTGTCCCTGTTTCGCGACATGTTTCCCAAACGCAACGCCCAAAACCCCATTTTTCGCTGGATACGAAACCGCGGCTACCGCCTGTGGGCTCGCCATCCCATGGTTGCAGTT
>JBBRGW010000313.1:0-5348 GCA_038223525.1 Pirellulales bacterium | reverse complement strand
TACCGGGCGGTCGATTGCTTGGTATCGATGCGGACCCTATCGAGCTTCAGAAAACCGAAAAGAGGCTCCAATTGCTCGGGGCTCCCGATGCGTCTTTAGTTTTGCGGCGAATGAACTTCTCAGGTGTCTCACAATTCTTGGCCGCCGAAGCACC
The DNA here is from genome assembly GCA_038223525.1 of Pirellulales bacterium. GTDB lineage: Bacteria > Planctomycetota > Planctomycetia > Pirellulales > Pirellulaceae > JBKCUI01. The sequence continues at coordinate 5,194 of JBBRGW010000313.1, read as the reverse complement.
CGACGGTGTTGACGCGATCATGGCAGACTTGGGGGTCTCGTCCATGCAATACGACGATCCCTTGCGAGGCTTCAGTTTTAAGGTCGATGGCCCGCTAGATATGCGCATGAATCAGCTTCGTGGATTGTCCGCAACCTCGCTCTTATCAACCCTCGATCAAGCGAAACTGCAAACAATTCTGACCGATAATGCGGATGAGCCAAACGCAGAAAGACTAGCCAAGGCAATCCTTGAGGCCCATTCGAAGACACCGCTCGAGACCACGCTCGCGCTGGTAGGCGTCATACGCGCGGCGGCCTGTGACCAAACAACAGCGGAGTCCGACTTGGCAATTCGGCGTGTCTTTCAAGCCATTCGCATCGCCGTCAACGAAGAATTTCGCTCGCTCGATCAGTTCCTCAAACAATTGCCATTCTATATGAAAAAGGGAGGGCGAATCACCATTCTGACATTCCATTCAGGTGAGGATCGGAGAGTGAAAACATCCTTCAAAGAAGGTTTTCAAAACGGACTTTACAGCTGCATTTCCAAAGACATCGAGCGACCCACAGCGGCTGAGATCAAATCCAACTCTCGCTCAAGTTCGGCCAAGATGCGAACAGCGACTCGAAGCTGACCTGTTGATCTGCAGTGGCTGTTTGGGCGTTAGCCCCGATTTTGCCAAGTACCTAATAGTCGGCAAAAACAGCGGCTAACGCCGTACGGTTAACGAGCCCAGCGGGGTATTCAAGAGCAAAAACTACTTCTTCGCTTCTGGCTTAGGCGTTCCCTTTTTCTTGTCTTGCTTCGGTTTCATACCTTTTTTGTCATTCTTTTGACTGTTATTGCCTTTTCCCATAGTCGTCTCCTTGTTCCGTGAGGCCAAATGAATTGCATTGGTACGCTAGACCTCTATTGTAGCAGATCACCGAATTCACTTGATAGCTCAGCCACGCGAATTTTCTTGCAAACACAGGTAAGTTGTTTAACCTGCGCAGCGGCGGTCGTGTACTTTACAGATCCATCGGATGGCGACTTTTTCCTGTCCGCCGCGTTCAAGCCTTTAGGGGCTCGAGCGGTTAAACATCTCTGCGGATAATTAAACATCCGCGCGCTCGGTTATCGCTCGAAGCGTGATTGCCATTCTTTCGCAGCCATCGGGTATGCCGCAAATACCACCTCTGCCAATTTCTTTGCCTCGGCCGTTTCCCCCATCAGTCGCATCGTTTGAGATGTCCGAGCTCGAGCGTCGAGCCAAGCTTCCCCGCCTTCAGGCAAGCCCTTCGCCAGTTGCCGAAATTGCCTAATCGCTTGCGCACGGTGATTCGCAATAGTTTGAAGCAACCTTGCCGATCGGTAAGTCCACCATGGAACCTTGGGTTCTGCGGCAATAGCACCTTCAATCATCGATAAACCTTTCGCCTCTTCTCCCGACCAGCATTGGACCGCTGCGAGATATAGCCGAAGTGAACGGTCAAACTGATTTGACTGCAACTGTCCGATGGTACCTGCCGCTTGTGCTCTCAATTCGCCAAGCCTATTGATGCACTGCTTTAAGCTATCTACCTCCGACGAAGCAATGGGCTTTCTGACTCCATTCTGTATCAACTGCTGGAACATCAACTCCGTTGCGCACCATCGCAATGAAAATTGGGTCGTCCCATCCAACTTGGCCTTGTCCAACGCCGAGTGCAACGCTTCCAAATCAAGAGGAAATGTCTGCAATGCAAAGGGCACGAGATAAGCAACTGCTGAGGGCGGCGCAAGGTTGCCTTCTAAGTTCCTACTATTTGCATTCGCGTTTGGCCAACGACTCGCGTCGCCGATCGCCTCCAATATCGAACGCACCTCGTTTTCATCATTCGGACCGGCTAATCGTATGAGTTTCGATTTCCATTCATCGAGCGCTGGACGAATCTTTTTCATGGTTCCAGAATTGTAAATCGATCGATCGAACCATGCGTCTTGCGTGGCGATCGCGATCAATACATAACGACTCAACGCTTGGTCGTACTCTCCTTTTCGCTTGGCATCGCCTACCTTTTGATCGAGCCGTTTACTCCAAAGAGCAATGAGTTCAGGAGTCTGGTTGGTCGCAAGAAGAAGTCTGTCCAATTTCATCAAGGCTTGAACGGCTTGATCGCTGCCAGGCCACGTGTTCACGATATCCATGAGTCTTCCGCGATAAATCTGCTGTTTGAGTTCAGCCGCTTCGTCGTCGGGACTCAATGGCTTACCGCTCACATCGAAAGCGATTGCTTTCACGAAACCAACCACGGACATGATCGCGTAGTCCGGCGCATTGGGCTGCCCGCTATAGGTCATCGCCGCACGATGAAACTCCCCCTCAGCTTCCTGCTTTCGGTCGTTCGAGGAAAGCACGATTGCGGCATTGAAGGCCATTTCCATCGCGAGCGATTCGTTGCCTCCGTTGGCCGCAGACACCTCGGCTTGGCTCAGTTTTTCGAGCCCTTCGTCGATGCGTTTGGCAGAAAGCAATTGTATTGCTTCGGACTTAAGCAGTTCTACCTTGAACGTACTGGTAGGCGAACTGCTGATGCTGAGCGCCTCAGTAGTCGCCGATGGATAGGTGGCCAATAGAATCGCTTCGGCGCGCTGTTGCCAATAGGACCCGAATCGAGCGCCGATCGCTTCCTTTACTTTGAGGGCACCTGCGATCTGCGCATCGGTTGCCGATTTGCCAGCTGGCACAGTGACTACATTCGCAAAGTGCTCGATCGCAATTTCAGGCGAGACGGTCCATCCCCCAACACTCTCGACCCATTGGTTCGAATCACGCATATTTCCAAGGTTCCGGCAAGCTTCCGCGGCGAGTGTGGCAATGCGTAATCGCCAGCGATTGCTTGGTTTCGGCTTACTCTCAGTCGCTGTCTTCAACTGTTTGTCCAGCGCGACGATCCCATCCAAGGCGTCCTTGGGTCGATCCAAATGGATGTAGGCCGTGAATCTGGCTAGGTCGATGTTCGGGCGCCCCGGCCAGTCGCTACCAATGCGTAGCTCTGCTTTGTCGAGCGCAGTCAATATTTCAGTCGCAGCACCAATTCGTTCCCTGCTCTTCGATGGATAGTAGAGGGCTCGCAAAAGCAAGAAGTCGGTTTGAAGCAAGGTGAGGTCGTTAGTCAAGCTGGACCACTGCTCGGTTGTGCTTGTCCCTTTTTTGCCTGATTTGCTGTCCCTCGCTGGGGCTTTCTGTATCTCAGACTGGAGTATTTCAAGCTCGTTAAGGCATTCGCGAATGGAGGCTAATGACCAATCGCGAATGGGGACTCTAGCTGGAACCGCGATATAGGCCGCTTGCAATCGTCGCAGCACAATCCATCGACACTCTAGTTGAGTCTTTTTTAGCCAAAGCAAACGGGGCGATTCCAAGTTGCGATCCAAAATGACTTGATTGGCCGAAAGCAGATTCGAGGCAAAGGAGGGCTCGTTGATAATGCGTGGGTCAGCCGCACTTTTTGCAGCTATCGCACGCATCTCCAACATCGACCACTGCGCCGCAGCATCTGGTTGCGTTGCCGAAGATAAGGTATGCCGCGATCGGCAGGTTTCAATTGCAACATCGAATAGCTTGGCATTTAAAAGGGATTCGATAAAACGTGCATCCGGATGATCCCAAGTGAGGGACGGTCCGAAAGATCCCGATTCATTCGTGAGCAAAGCGTCCGCAAAACCATTGGAAAACGTTGCGAGAATCACCATCAAGCAATAGGAAACCCCTGAGGATATTTGTCTTCTAGACTTGTGCAATGAGGCAAATTTCATCACGATAGATTAGTCCTTATTCCCTCTCACGGATGAATTCATGCACTCGACTACTTTTGCAGGAGATTTTCGAACACGGACTCTCGGTGGTGAAGCGGGCAGGGTTTCTGACCCGGAATTGATGTTGCGCTACCAAGTGTTGCTCGATGATCGAAAGCTCCATTGGGTTACTTATCATAAACTGGATCGCGTTCTGGGGAGTGGTGGGCAAGGAATAGTTTTCCTTTCGTCAAGGCAAGGGGCGGATGGATTTACGCTGCCCGTCGCCATGAAGGTATTTTCTCCAGAACGCTTCGGCAGCCAAGCTGGCTACGACGATGCCATGGCAAGAATTGGCCAAGTTGCTTCCTCGGTTGCCAGAATCCAACATGAAGGGGTGCTCAGCGTACACGACTTCATCGACCGCAATCGGATCCGTATTCTGATTATGGAGTGGATCGACGGCTACGATTTGCGAGACCTGTTGAGGCTGGAGCGAATGTCAAAGATTCGCGGCAGACTAACTCAGCGACGATGGGATTACATCAACAATGTGATCGTCACTGCTGGTCCAGCCCATGCGAGATTCAAAGCGGGGGTCGCGGTTGCCATTGTGCGTGACTGCTTGGCGGCCTTGGCTGCGATGCATCGAGAGAATATCGTTCACGGTGACATCAAGACCTCCAATATCATGATCAAACGAACGGGCCATGCGAAACTAATCGATATCGGATCCGCGTTTGAAATGGGAAAACAACCGCAGGTCTTTACTTGTACACCTGCCTATGCCGCACCAGAAGTCCTCGAAAATGCTCCCGTATCCCCCAGAAGCGACTTGGCATCTCTCGGATATGTCTTGGTCGAGCTTTTGTCAGGGCAACCCTGTTTTTCCGATACGGACTCGTTGCGCGAGCTATTGGAACAGAAACGCTCACTCCCTCATCGGCTGCACGAAATTTTCCCACAGGAAGTTTCCTGCAATGCCCTGCTAATGAATTTTTGTCGAGGGCTTATTTCACCAGACCCTTCACGGCGTTTTCCGAGTGCCGAGGCAGCGGAGCTGCTTCAAGAGGGGGCTGCTTCGTTCCATCGCCAGCTGGTTTTAAGCGATCTTGCAAGCGAGTACGACAACGATATTCGTGTCTGGATCGAAGAACTGAAACTATCCGACCAACAAGGGTAAATACTTTTTGCACGTTTGTTTCGAGATGTCAAGCGAGCGACAGTATGAGAAATACCCATCACGGTTGTTGGGTGTTAGCCTGGGCTGTTAAAAATTCGGTATTGTGGCGATTTTGGTTTGCGCAGGTTTTGTGCTGTGAAAGACCCCGGCGGCCTCGTGCCGCCTGGTGAACGAGGTTCGTAGGCTAGAAAAAAGACCGACCGTTTCGAAGACCCCCGTGACAAACGCGTCACGGGTGAATCAGGTTCATTAGCTAACGAACCTTGCGTT
>JBBRGW010000312.1:0-5357 GCA_038223525.1 Pirellulales bacterium | reverse complement strand
GAAAGGTAGCAACAACGCAGACCAAGCGAACTGGCGATGTGTCGGTGGGGATCGCCACGCACGCCACTCAAGACACCCCATAGGCAGCGTCCGATGCGCGTCCTGGTATGAGTGCAAAGCGATGCCGATTTGCCGCAAGTTGTTCTTGCAAGCGGCTTGCCGAGCAGCTTCGCGAGCTGCCTGCACAGCCGGCAGAAGCAGGGACGCAAGTGTACCGACGATGGCGATCACCACCAAAAATTCGACCAAAGTCATTCCCGCATGCTTACCCATAGTGCAAGCAGTTTGCGAACCCGAACGGTGCAAATGCAACATCCTTCAATTTCCTCGTCGCATGGCTGCGATGGGGGAGCTGATTACCATCGGCACGAGTCTTCTAGCCGCAAGATCGGATGACCAAAGCCAAACGACGATAAAACCTTGCGGCAGAGATTCGCACAATGACAAAAAGCTATGAAAATCAGGCAATCCAACGTCTAACCGAGACCGTGAACGGTGCATGGCGAGAAGGCGTTGCAACGAACGCCTCAGTCCAAGAAGGCAACTTGTTCGTCTCGTTTATGGTAGGTCTTCTGACTCGCTACCGAACTGATTTCAAAGCCTTCTCACTCGAACGGATCGAGCAATGGCACTTCCAAAAGAAGGAAATCAGCTTTGCAAAACGCGGATGCGAATTGCGGGTAGCTCACAGCGGCTGGACCGTCCCGGAGTTACACCGGAGTTCCCTGTTCCACATGACCCTTGAAACCAACAAGGATATGTCACCGTAAACGTGCCTGTATTCTAGGAACAGATCGGACACTTGTCAATCGTCATGTAGGTCGCTCTTGCCGAGAGCGACTTGAGTAGAAAAGCTAGACACAGCTACGGGGTTGCTGTTTTTTTATTATTCGGCCGCAGCTAACAGCGTTCACCACGAGAGGTCACATGTCAGGCAATTAATGCTTTTATGACAGCTAGACTGAGGGCTGCTTTTCTTGGCAAACTGCTGACGCGAACCCATTCTTGATCGCTGTGCAATAAATCCCCTTCAGGCCCAAAGGTGTCGATGTTGGTTAGGCCCAGCCCAGCGAGCTTGTTGCCATCGCTTGCTCCTCCGGAGGGTTTCCATCGAATCGGTTCACTTATACTTTCGCCCGCTTGGTGCGTTAACTCCATCCAGCGAGCCGTGCTCGCATCGATCGCTTTGGGGGCCGCATGGACGCCGCCATGCAACTCGATTTGGAAGCCTGCGTCAGGATTGCGATACATTTGAACAATATGTTGCACCTGGGATTCAATCCAGCCCTGATCTTCACGAGAAGAGACTCGCACGTTGGCTCGCACCACCGCCAAATCAGGGACAACGTTGACCGCGTCGCCCCCTCGCAGTCGACCCACGTTGATGGTCACGTTGGGACGAAGTCCGTTGAGTGCGTCCAGAGCCAGCGCGATCTTGCAAGCATGCGCGATGGCGTTTCGTCCTTCGTGGAAATTGCGGCCAGCGTGGGCTGATTTGCCGCGTACAACCAGGATGAAAGTGCCTGTCCCTTTCCGCTCGGATACCAATGCACCATCGGCGAGGGATGGTTCATAAAGCATCGCGAAATCAAAAGCACCTGCGATCTTCTTCCAAAGGTCGATCGTAGCGGGCGAGCCGATTTCCTCATCAGGTGTTAGCACGATCGTCAGGTTCAGATTGGAAAGGTCCAGAAAACGCTTGGCCGCCATTGCTGCCCACCGCAGTACGACGATTCCTCCTTTTGCATCGATAACACCAGGCCCACGCATTCTCAATTCGGTATCGCCGTTGACTAGCTTCGCCTCGTAACGCTCGCATTTTTGGAAATGACTCGTCGGTCCATACACCGTGTCGTAGTGGATGCTCAGGAGCAATCGATGGCGATTGCCAACGCCCGAGCCCAGTAGGTCCCAACGCAATGCCTGGCTAGTATGTTGCGTTTTTTCTACTCCCAGGTCGTCCATCTTCTGAAAGGCGGGGAGCGGGATCCTGTCGCATGGGCTTTGGATCGGAGCAAAGTATTCGACGAGCCAATCCTCAACGCGACTTAGGCCGACAAGGGAATCCGATCCCGAATTTAAATTACACAGTTGCTCCAACTCGTCGACCATTTGGTTTTGGTGGCTTTGAAGCCAACTGAGCGCCGTTTTGATTGAGTCCACTGAGCAGTTATTCACTAGTAACTATTTCCAGTTGGAGCCGCATTGATTGGTTCGATCGCTGGGACATTTAGCCGTCGACGCGCTTCGTCTAACATCTCTGCGGTTCGAGAGGAACCTACCCGCGTTACACCCATGTTTCGGACTTTGATTAGCGAATCGAGGTCGCGAATTCCGCCAGCCGCTTTGACTTGCACCGGCGCTTGCACATTATCGAGCATCAATTGGAGATCTTCCATCGTCGCCCCGCCGGTACCGTATCCGGTGCTGGTTTTGACCCAGTCTGCGCCGACATGACAGCAAATCTTGCAGAGCCGAATCTTATGTTCGTCTTTGAGATAACAGTTTTCGAAGATGACTTTGACGCGTCGTTTGGAGTCGTGTGACATCGTGACGATCGCATCGATTTCCTCTTCGACAAGCTTCCAATTGCCGCTCAGGACAGCGCTAATGTTAGAGACCATGTCCAGCTCTAGACAACCCTCCTCAATCAGTTGTGCGGCTTCGCTCCGTTTGGTGCGCAGAGTGTGTCCGCCATGGGGGAAACCTACGGTGCTGCTCGGGGCGACTGTGGTACCGGCCAGCAGCTCGGCGCAACGCTTGTGATAGTAGGGCAAAATACAAACGCTACCGACGTCGTAGGCGATGGCAAGTTGAATGCCAGCTTCGAGTTGTTCGACAGTCATTGTTGGGTTCAACAGAGAGTGGTCGATCATTTTGGCGAGGTCAGTGTACTGATAATTTGCCATGAATTGGAAGTGTTTCGTTGAAAAGGGAAAGTCTCGAATGCCGTTTGTTTAAGCCTTCGGGTGGCAAAAGTTTTTACATTCCGGATCCCTTTGCCGCTCCGAAAAAGTCTATCAATAAAAGACGACATCTTCCAGTCGATCGGCTTGTTCAAGTCGGTTGGAATGATTAGAAACTCTAAAACATTTCCCAAAAATTGGGGTGACTGCTATCGAATCCATGGTCCATTTGGCGTTAAACTAATGGGGCGAAAGGATTTGACTCTCCTCAATAGAATTTATTCTCCACTTTTCATGTTGCACCCAACCCGGTCTCTGACCAGTCAAAATATTGAGCCCTCCTTGTCATTGCCAGCGCGCGAACGTTTACTTCTAGCACCCTATGCGATGTTCTCGGTCCATTCGGCCGGCCGTGAGCATCCGGAATCTCAGCACCTTTATCGCGGCCCCTTTCAGCGGGATCGAGATCGCATACTGCACAGTTCCGCGTTTCGACGTTTGAGCGGAAAGATGCAAGTTTTCACGGGAGACATGGGCGACTACCATCGAACTCGGTTGACTCATACCAATGAGGTCGCGTCGTTGGCTAGGACGATCGGTCGAACGCTCCGACTCAATGAGGATTTGATCGAAGCGATGGCGTTGTTGCATGACATTGGTCATCCGCCGTTCGGGCATTGTGGCGAGGACGCGTTGCATTCGTGCGTTAAGGAACATGGAGGCTTTTCGCATAACGCATTCGCGCTCGAGTTAGCCACCCGCATCGAGCAACGCTACACATCTTACCCAGGGCTGAATTTGACCCGCGAGGTCCTCTCAGGGCAGCAGTTCCGTTCCGACAAAGATTCCGGGACGGTGCCGATGTTGGAAATCCAAGTCGTCGATTCGGCGGACAGCATTGCATACGATGCTCATGACTTGGACGATGCGTTAAAACTAGGCTTGCTCAATTGGCAGCAGCTCGGTGGTCTAGGATTGGTGCAGCGGGCTTGCCACGTTTCTCCCATCGAACAAAGCAACTCGCAAAACCGTCGCCAAATGCTGGTCCACACCCTCATCGATATCCAAATGGATAATTTCCTTCAGCAGTCGATGGCGCTGTTGTCCGATGCTGGGCAGCTCGACTCACAAGCCGTGCAAGAGGTGGGCCTGCAATTGCAAATGTCTCCAGAAATGCAATCGGACAAAGAGGAACTCGAGACGTTTTTGTTTGAACACGTCTATCGACATCCCAAGTTGGTTGAGGTGCGTTTGCGGGCCGCGACCAGGCTCCATCAACTCTACCGACTTTTGCGGTCTTATCCGCAACGACTCCCAGAACGTTTTCAAAGGTGGGCATCCGAATGGGGGATTGAGCACACAGTTGCCACTTATCTCGCTGGAATGACGGACCGCTTTTGCGACGATCAATACATTGCTTTGGTTGAATTGGGCCGCGATGTCGCTCAAGATTGGAGTTAAAGTAGACTTTCGCACCTTTTTTCTCAATATACTTATACTTCATGCCAAGAACCGCCCAAAACCATCGAATCCATCGGACCATGCTTAAAAAGATCCTCCTTACAGCTCCGCTGTTGTTTGCGTCTCTGTCTCCTGCATTCGCTTGGGCGCAACGTCCATCCGCCCCCAAGCTGTTTTCGCAAAAGACCCTCCTCTATGCCCGAGTTGACGATACTCGAGATCTCAAGAGCCAGATGTCTCAAACATCGATGGGTAAAATCGCTGAAGACAAGCAACTCAAACCCATTATCGGGTCTTTCTACTCGACTTTCTCCAGCCTTGTTCAAGGCATGCAGGAAGCGGTCGGTGTAAACCTTGATGAATTGCTGTCGATTCCAAACGGGGAGCTCGCCATTGCGATGGTTCCGACCAAAGGGGCGCCGGCGTTTTGCGCGTTGCTTGAGGCAGGCGATGAGTTGCCCGCTGTAGAATTGATGATCGGGCGATTGGAAAGCCGAATCGCATCCTCGGGTGGTGTTAAGAGCACAAAAGAAGTTGGTAAGATCACGGTCAATCAAATTCGCAACGGAACGCGAGAGGATCGACAACTTGGATTCTTTCTCAATTCTGGGGTATTGGTTGTTTGCAACAATGCTGAGTATGCGGAAACGCTTGCCGAAATATGGCAAGGGAGTGGAATCGACCACAAGTCGTTGGCTGACAATCGAGATTTTACAACCATCCTAAGCCGCTGTGTTGGTACGGCCGGCGAACGTCCTCAAGTATCCTTCTATGCCAACCCAATTGCTCTTTATCGCGAGTTCTCGAAAGGCAATTCATCCAGCATATTCGTCCTGGCCACGCTCAAGTCGCTCGGGATTGATGGGATTAAGGGGATCGGTGGTAGCGCCATATTTGCGCCCAGCGATTTTGATTCGATTATCCATGGCCACATGCTGATGGATACCAACCGCCGCGGTGCGCTACGCGTCGTTAGGCCCAAAAGTGGTT
>JBBRGW010000311.1:0-5384 GCA_038223525.1 Pirellulales bacterium | reverse complement strand
TACTTAGATCGAAGATCGCCCGAGTTGGTTTCTTTCAAGAAGCACTGATAGGTCAAAGCAATTCCTTCTGCGAGCTCGATTTTTGGAGCCCAGCCAGTAGAGCGAATGAGGGAAGTATCTGTCAATTTTCTCGGCGTTCCGTCTGGCTTGGAAGTATCCGTCAGTATCTCACCGGTGAAGCCAACGGTTCTGGCGACCAGACGAGCCAGTTCCAAAATGCTCACGTCCCGACTGGTACCAACATTTACCCAGTCAGGCGGATTGTCGATCTGGCACAGATGCAAGATTGCGTCAGCTAAATCATCCACATGCAAAAATTCACGCAGAGGAGTTCCTGTACCCCATATCGTTACCGATTTGTCGCCTCGCGTCTTTGCCTCGTGAAATCGACCAATCATTCCTGGCAGCACATGGCTGTGATCGGGATGATAATTGTCTCCAGGTCCGTAAAGATTGGTAGGCATCGCGGAATGGTAAAGCACTCCGTATTGCTGCCGAAAATACTGGCAAAGTTTCAACCCGGCGATCTTAGCCAAAGCATAGGCTTCATTGGTTTGTTCCAGCGGACTGGCCAATAGCTCATCTTCTTTGATCGGTTGCTTGGCAAGTCTTGGATAGATGCAAGTGCTTCCCAAAAACAGAAAACGTCCCACTTTGTTGCGATAACTGGCATGGATCGTAGCCAATTCTTGCCTGAGATTGTCGGTTAAAAACTCAACCGGAAAAGTCTTGTTCGCATGGATTCCGCCAACCTTGGCGGATGCAAAAATGACGGTTGCAGGACGATTCTCGGCAAAAAACGCGTTGACTTGAGACTCCTCGCAAAGATCCAACTCGCTTCGAGATCGCGTGATAATCTCAATCCCCGGAATCTTTTCGAGACGACGGCATACCGCTGAACCGACCATTCCTGCGTGACCGGCAACAAAAACTGGCGATTCAATCATGAAAAACTATCGGGTGTGCTTATAGGGAAAATCTAAGAAACAACATCAAATCATAGTCAAATATTTTGTAGGACAAACTGAAAAACAGGTTCAGATGGCCTCCAACTGGCAATCGTCCAGCGCCACGCTTGCCCCGCGCCCCATGTATCGCACCGAGATCAATAAACGCACCTCATTTTCACGGCGTATGATCGTCCCTTCGAAGCCTTTGAATACCCCAGTCCTGACCCTTACCTTTTGGCCTGGTTGCAATCGCAGTTCGGGCGAAAGGGGTGATTGAGTAAGGATAAGATTGCGAATCTGACGCAGGTCCGTGACCAGTTCCGTCGAATCCGCGACCGGCATACACCGACTGACGCACCCCGTCGAGACCGCTTTGTAGCGGGCCATTTCATCCCCCATAATGAACACGTAGTTGGGGAATAACGGCTCGACACTGGTCCTGATCCTCCCCTGCGGTGACCGGTATCGCCTAGCGATCGTCGGACCATAGAAGGGAATGTTGATCTCAACCAGTTGCCTCATCAACTTCTTTTCGAATCGGGCCAGCGTGTAGAGGGCCCACCAAGGCTCGGTCAATGCCAAGCTAGAAAAAGCAATCGAGCCACTTCCACCAACTTCTGTGACCCCTTCCGTCGTCCCATTCTCGGTCTCGAATTCTCGGGGAGCCCCAATTTTGGCAGCCCCCTCTTCTTCGCTGTTGAAATCGCAATTCTCATCCGATGGTGGCTCGTCGAGAAGATTGAGCGGCCAAATATCCTGTTCTGGTTTTAGCAGCGGCATAATTGACTGAGAGACCTTCGTTTTAGACACACGACCAACGCAAATTTCCGATCACACGCAATTTTTCGTTCACTTCGGAAAAAATCTATCCCAATTCTGCTGGAAAAGTCCGCAAATTCTCAATGAGCGCGACTTTACCTTCCCATTCCGCAAGAAAATGCAAAACGGACCAGTTGTCCACTTGGTTTTAAAGCGTTGCAATTGAACTCTTTACCTGAATTCAATTGACGTAAAGAACTGGAATCTATACCCTCCCCGGCGACCAATTATGGAAAATGCGTAGAATGCATCGGTTAGTCCAACTCGCAAATCCCCTCCGCTTAGGGGTTCGGCTTGTAAACAGACCAATCTCGAAGCGGCGAGATTGGGAACGATTCTTGGAATCCACCTTCAAACGAATTCAAAATGGATCTGCTCGAAAAAATTTGGGAAGGCACCACTAACACTATCAACGGAGTGTTGGGTGGGATCGACCGAGGACTGACCACTTTCTTCGGGTCGGCCAACTCGCGTCAAATCAAAAGGTACACGCAACTCTCGCAAGAAGTAGGTTTGCTAGAACCAAAGATGATCGCCATGAGCGATGGCGAAATGCGCGAGCAAACAGAAAAATTCAAGAAGCGATTGAGCGATGGTGAAACGATCGAGGATATCCTCGTCGAATCTTTTGCGCTATGCCGCGAAGCCGGCAGGCGCTTTATGAAGATGCGTCATTACGACGTGCAATTGATCGGGGGTATGGTGCTCAATGGAGGGAACATTGCGGAAATGATAACGGGCGAAGGTAAGACGCTAGTCGCTACCTTGCCCGCATATTTGAACGCACTCGAGGGACGCGGGGTTCACGTCGTAACGGTCAACGACTATTTGGCCCGTCGCGATATGGAATGGATGGCTCCGCTATATATGGGTTTAGGACTCACTGTCGGTAACATCCAAAGCGGGATGGAAAATGATGAGCGTCAAAAATCTTATGCGTGTGATATTACCTACGCAACCAACAATGAACTCGGCTTCGACTACCTGCGCGACAACATGCGGATGGCTAGCCGTGGAGACAACCGTTTTCCCGCTCACATGCAACAGGTGCAAGGTCCATTGCACTACGCGGTCATCGACGAAGTCGACAACATTTTGATCGATGAGGCGCGAACTCCATTAATCATCTCGGGTTCCGCTGCGCGCGATTTGGCAAAATATACAGAAGCCGACCGAGTCGCTCGCGCACTCAAAAAAGAAGAGCACTTTGTAGTCAACGAAAAAGACCACACCGTCAATCTGACCGACGCCGGGATTCGCGATGCCGAAAAGCTTGCTGGGGTAGAGAGTTTCTATACCGTTGGCAACATGGAATGGCCTCACCTGCTCGACAACGCTCTCAAGGCGCATCATCTCTACAAGCGAGACGTCAACTACGTTGTCAAAGAGGGTGCGATTATCATCGTCGATGAGTTTACCGGCCGTTTGATGGACGGTAGACAGTGGAGCGATGGATTGCACCAATCCGTAGAAGCCAAAGAAGGTGTTCGCATCAAGGAAGAGACCCAAACCCTTGCGACCATCACCCTTCAAAACTTCTTCAAGCTGTACAAGAAAATATCCGGAATGACCGGTACGGCGATGACCGAAGCCAGCGAATTCAGCAAGATCTACAATCTGGGTGTGACGGCGATCCCATCCAATCGCGGTCTTCAACGTATCGAGTTTCCAGACTCGATCTACTTGACCGAAAAGGAAAAGTACGCCGCCGTTGCCGACGAAATCGAACGGGTCCACAAATACGATACGCTCTACTACAAAGATCGAAAGAAGGGATTCTTGATCGGGACGATCCAGTCCGAAGACGATTCAACGATCAAGATCCGGAAATCCGACTCGAAGGAAATTGAGCAAATCGCTGTTGCAGATATCGATACCATCGAGCGAGCCTCGCGTCCCATTTTGGTTGGAACCGTTTCCATCGAAAAGAGCGAACGACTCTCCCATTTGCTCGATCAACGGGGCGTAACACACGAAGTCCTCAATGCGAAACAGCACAAGCGGGAAGCCGAAATCATCGCTCAAGCTGGTCGAACGAAGTCTGTCACCATCGCAACCAACATGGCAGGCCGCGGTACCGACATTATCCTCGGTGGAAATCCCGAAACGATGGCTTGGGCTCAGTTGCAAGACAAATACCCAACACGGCTCGAAGTGCCTAAGGAGGAATGGGACTCGCTCGTTCATGAAATCGATCAACGCGAGAAAATGAAAGTCGAAGGGGAACGCGTTCGCAACCTGGGTGGCCTCTACGTCATCGCAACCGAACGGCACGAGTCGCGACGTATCGACTTGCAATTGAGAGGTCGATGCGGTCGACAAGGCGACCCGGGCTCCAGCCGATTCTATCTTTCTCTTGAAGACGACCTCATGCGAATCTTCGCCGGCGAATGGGTCCGCGAATGGATGAAGCGAATGGGAATGGGTGAAGGGGACGCGATTGAAAGCCCCTACGTCTCCAAGCGAATTTCAGGCGCTCAAAAGAAAGTCGAAGAACGAAACTTCGAAGCCCGCAAGAGCTTGCTCGAGTACGACGAGGTCATGGACTACCAGCGTAAGAAAGTCTACGGCTATCGACAACAAATCCTCGACGGCACTAGCTGCCGTGACCTGGTCATGTTCCAGTTGCGTCAGCAAATCGAAAACAATGTCAAGCAATTTTGCGATCCGCTCTTTGGCCCCGAGTCCTATGCGAAATGGGCGGGCGCTCGACTTGGTGTCGAACTAGAGCCAAAGGATTTTCGCGGTGTGGACCCAGCGACCGCCGTGGCCTATGCAAAAGACAAAGCGGAAAGGACCGCTGAAACGCAAATCCTCGATGCCATCGACGAAAACATGCCGTCCGAGGAAGAGCAATCCGAATGGAACTGGGAAGCGATGGCAAAATGGGTCAACACTCGTTTTGCAACCAACTATACCGTTGGGATGCTTAAAAAAGTCGATCGCGATCGAATGGACGAAGAATTGATCGCCCAATCGCAAAAGTACATAGCTCAGATTGATTTGTCTGAAGGGGATAGTTTCCTCCGCGAAGATTTTGGTTTGAGGATGCTTGTCGGTTGGATGAAGAACAAGTTCGGCATCGATCTCGATGTCGAAGAGGTTCGCAGCAATGAAACCGAACAGCTGGCGGAAAAACTGCTTACCAAAGCAGAAGACAGCTACATCGTGCGAGAAAGCCAATTCCCAATTATGGTCGCTTTCAATCGCTTTCAAGAACAGACCGCCCCTGATCGCTATTCGATCGACGGCGCCGCCCTGGCCGAGTGGGCTGGCAATCGATTCGAAGATTCTCGTGTTTTGGAACAGCTGCAAGCTTCCTCGGGAGACGGTTCCGACGAGTCGCCCGACAAATCGGTTGAGACACTGATTGCAATCAGCCGACGGTCTGTTGAAAAGGCCATTCAGCTTCGCGCCACCGCCATCGAAAAGGCAAATAGCATTTTCGGGAAAAACACTAAGCCGCTCAAGGAAGTCGTTGGCAGTACTGCTGGTGTCGAGGAAGTCGCTCAATGGATGCAAACGACTCTCGCCTGGACAGGGGAAGCCGACGAGCTGAAAAAACTCGACCAGACCGAGCTTACCAACAGATTCATGCAAGCGATTGACGATCGT
>JBBRGW010000310.1:0-5403 GCA_038223525.1 Pirellulales bacterium | reverse complement strand
TCGAACTGCCGCGCGAGAAAACCAACTCAGGAACATTCAAGGTCCCTACGCTGGCAAGTTCGGACCATTGCTTATCCGTCAACTCTTTTAGTATGGATTCCTCACGAATCGCCTCGGATTGCACCCCGGGGTAAAAATTCTTCGACATCAGCTGCTTCATGGGGCGATCAAAATACAAACGATTCCACTTCCCATCAACAGGCTCGCGATCGATGGCTCCTGTGGCTCGCAACACTTTTGATATGCGGTCGAGAATGTTTTCAATGTGAATGATCGCACCTTGGCGCAAACCAAAATGCGCAAAATTTTCTTGTGTGTTTTTCCATTGAATACCCTGGACCATCTTTGCGGCCTGGTCAGGTTCAATCGTCAACTTAGTGAGTTTCGCGTCGTCCAACATCAACTTCGACTGCTTGGCCGCATCGCGATAGCTGAACAAAGACGTGAAGTAGCTCTCGAGGATCACCTCGACCACCGGCTCGTGCTTGATCAAAAAATCGCGATTGACCACCAGCGTGTCGACAATATAGCCTGTAAATTTTGAACTATCGGTCAGGACATGCAATGCTTCGTTCTTGAGCATCTGACTTACAAATGGCTCCCAAATCACGTAGACATCGTTGGTCGAGGGATCCGCATTCTTATAACGCTCAATCAATTTCTCGGGCGAAGCCATCGGAACAATTGCGTCCTTGCCAACTTGATTGAGTCCAAAATCTTGCATGACTACTCTCGCTAACGTCTCGCTTGGCGAGTCCCCGACCAATACGAATCGCACTTCCGGTGAATTCAATCGGTCCACATTCTCGAATCGAGTTTTATAGGCAAGCATGGCATCGGCACCGCGAGTCTCGTCCACAATCGCAATGATCGTTGCTGGTGGGATGTCCAGCTTCGAAAATGTCTTGAGCAATGCGTCGGCTGGGAACAAAGCGAACTGCAACGTACCCTTCTCGAGCGCAGCTGCCCTCACAGTATAGTCCGCACTATCGTCGACGAGCTTAAGCTTGATTCCCCGATTGGCCAACGGGTTTTGAAACTCCACGGTACGAAAAATCGCATATCCAGAGAAACTGTCGATCCCAATCGATATTTCCTGGTTGAAGCGGCTCGTTCCCGAGGTCGCTTCAAGCTTGGCTTCTTCTTGCTGTTTGGCTATCTCCGTTTTCTTTATTTCGCGCACGGGGGCGATCACCAGCTTCCAAACCCCAACACCAATAGCCAATACGAATAGCCAAACCAAAGCGGCTAGAATAATTTTTGTTTTCGACACTGCGAATCACTCGCTCCCTTGGGTTACTGAACGGCCTTGGACTTAACTATCCAACCACTTTCGACCTGCGATACCAACTTCATCCTCTGAGTGACCACCCATTTTCAACGATTGGCTCATCACCCGCGAAATCCAAGCAATTGCATCGCTCTTGGACTGAATACGGTCCTTAGGCGCATTTGCAACAACTCCATATGCGAGATCAATATTCGGATCGTCCTCAATCTTCGCTGACTCTATCTTAGGTGCCCCAATACTATCTTGAACATTTCGCTCCAAGCGGTCTGGCCTCCCCACGAATATTCGAACCTTGGCAGGTAGGAACAACGCGCTATACACAGCCCAGCCTGCAGGTGCACCCTCGATCCATATTGGAACCAAAGGTACATTCGCTCGCATCGCTACGATTGCCGCGCCAGGACGAATCGTCAACAGTGGACTTTCGCTCCGATTGATTCTACCCTCTGGAAACATACCCACAAATCGACCGCTCTTGGCTAATGCAATGGCTCGTTTCGTCGAAGCGGTGTCCACACCACCTCGGTTCGTAGGTATGGCCTGAAACATCCCCAATAAGGGCCCAAATAAAAAATGCTTGAAATACTCACCGGCAACCATCCAATGCACCCTGCGACCGCCAACCAGTTGCACAAAGAAGGGATCGACCGAACACCGATGATTGGCAATCAATACAGCACCGCCAGACATCCGATCCGCCAACATTCGTTCGCGTGAATCGCTGCTGCCACTCAATGCATTTTCCGACCAGTCTTCCTGCCACTCAATCTCGACCCGCCACAGCACTCTGGCCAGCCCATAAACCGGCGCATACAAAATCCTTTCCCACGGCGAATACCGTCCAGGACCGAACAAAGCAATCGCAGCATAAGCAGCCAAGATGCAGGCGAAGAAAATTAGAAAAAGCACTGACGCCATGAAGTGTGTCATTTGGGGCCGAATCTTGCTAAGTCACAACGATGAAATGATTTAGGTAGGAAAAACCCTGCCTAGAACACCATCATGAGTGGGTGTAATGATATCAAATCCTTTAAATCGCAGGGGATTCTAAAGAAACTTAGCAGAAAAGAGAGTAGCCAAGTCGACACTGTATCGAGTATTGTAGAGTGCGTCGCAAGGACACGATCTAAAGCCGGTCGGTGCCCGTGACATCTCACCATCGAAGCGATGTGTGGCTGAGTTTTGAAAGGTAGGAGCAGAGCTTAGCGGCCACGGGCTCTACCCCGATGATTGATTAGAAGCAGTAATCAGTTGACCTTCAACTCTCGGTAACATGCAGCTCAACAACAAAGTAGCACACTCAACAGTGCACTGAGAACCAGCAAAGAGCGATTGAACGGAAACTCGGAGTGCATGCTGCGATGGTTAAATGAGATGAACGGCCCGACCGGCTATTTTTTTCGCTCGCTGCAAATCCACGCCGCGGCTTCGCCGGTTAGATATTTTCATGGTTCCACCTACAGTCCATATTCCCGTTTTGCTTCAGGAAGTGATCGAGTGGTCAGGCCTAGAGCGTCCGAGTGGTCGAAGTCGAACCGTGGTCGATGGGACGCTCGGCGGTGGAGGGCATGCTTGGCATCTTATTGAAGCTCTCGAGCCCCAAGATACCCTTATCGGAATCGATCGGGACTCGGGTGCGATCGATCGGGTCACCGAACTCTTTGATCGACTGCTTCCGCACAACCCCAATTCGACAGAACGCTCAACCTGTCGAATCCGACTTATCCAAAGTTCTTATCGAGAACTTCCAACGTTGATGGTCGACCATGCGATCCCAAAAGCGGACTGTATTCTGTTGGACTTAGGTCTTTCGAGCGACCAATTGGAAGATACCAGCCGCGGCTTCTCGTTTCGAACAGGCGGAAGCTTGGACCTGCGGTTCTGTACAGACGAAGGGATCTCAGCCAGCGATCTTCTGGCAAAGATTGACGAAAAGGAGTTGGCCGACATCATCTATCAATTCGGCGAAGAAAAGTTCAGTCGGCGAATCGCGAGAGCTATCGTAGAACGGCGCAGACATTCACCTGTCCGCACTGCCGAAGAATTGGCCGACTTGGTGCATCGTTGCGTTCCGGGTGGAAAAGTCCATGGCAGAATCGATAGCGCGACGCGAACTTTTCAAGCGCTTCGAATAGCCGTCAACAATGAATTGGAACATCTAGAGACCGCTATCCAGCGACTGCCTGATTGCCTAGCTCCCGGTGGCAGGCTGATGATCATCTCGTTCCATTCGCTCGAAGATCGAATCGTAAAGCATGCGATGCGAGAATGCGAACAACTGCAGGTGCTAACCAAAAAGCCAGTGCTCCCAAGCGATCAAGAGACCTACGAAAACCCTCGTAGTCGGAGTGCCAAACTCCGCGTCGCGGAGCGAAGAGAGTAGACAGCGTTCTGCCACCTACGGGTATATCTATTCAAAGTGATACTCGCCGTCTCGGAAATCGCCCCGATCTCCTTCGGCTTTCCAACTCAAACTTTTCTTGCCGATGTCTTGCGAGATCTTAAGCTTATACGTCTCGCCCGAAGCTGATTTGCCAGTTCCAGTGTATCCACTGATCGAATCACCAGAGATTTGAATCTCGGTGAGTTCGAGGCTTTTCATGACTTGCGCTTCGATGGCTGGTTGCGCGTAGTTTCCAGGATGTGGTCGTTCACAACCGATACAAAAAAGGCCAGCAACGAACAGGCAATACGATGGCAGCACTCGACGGATCATCTTCATTCTCACTTGCGTAGTCCAGTTTGGCCAAACCTTCCAATAGGAAGCGGCGGCGTGTTATGCTATCAGAGCGGTGCGATTGTCTCAACAGACTTGGAATTTGTACTTCGCCTCTTCGATAACCAGTGGAAACACCATGCGTATACCTGCAGCATTCCTTTGCGTTGTTGTTCTCCTGACATCCTCTGTCGGATGGATGAAGGCAACCGTTGCAGAGGATGTTTGGAAAGTGTTTGATACGCAATCGCAAAGTAGCCTGCGAGGAATTTCTGCGATTAGCAAAGATGTCGCCTGGGCTTGCGGAAGCAAATCTACAATCGTACAAACCATCGACGGTGGCAAGAGCTGGCTGAAGCATGCCTTACCCATTGGGAAAGACATCGAGATCCGATCCATCCATGGGTGGGATAGCAACAACGCGATCGTTGCCACTGCCGGTCAGCCTGCTTTGATACTCAAGACCACCGATCGGGGTGTCACCTGGAAAACAACCTACGAAAACACCTCCCCTCAAGCATTCTTTGACGGATTGAAATTCTGGAATAATCGATCCGGCATTGCCTTCAGCGATCCGGTCGACGGTGGTTTGCTCGTCGTGACGACTAGTGATGGGGGCGATTCATGGAAAGCCATCGATCCGAATTTGATTCCCAAGATCGATTCCGGTGAAGCAGGTTTTGCGGCAAGCAATTCCAGTCTTCACGTGTTTGGCAATCAGCTTGCTTGGATTGGTCTTGGGGGTGGCAGTGACGGGCCCAGTCGCATTTTCCGCACGAACAACGCTGGCCTACAATGGACAACACACTCGGTGTCCTCCATCGCTCGCGGAGTCTCTTCCGGTATCTTTTCGATCGCGTTTGAAAACGAATTGAAAGGGATTGCGGTAGGCGGGGACTATAACAAATTGACAGACGGCACTCAAAACATCGCGATCACAGATGACGGTGGATTGAGTTGGCGTTCACCGCTTACCAATCGGCCTAGAGGTTTTAGGTCTTGCGTAGTCTGTCGGTGGAACGAGTCAAAGAGTGTTTGGGTTGCGGTTGGCCCCAGCGGATGTGACTGGAGCAAGGACGGAGAAAAATGGGACGCGTTTTCAGAAATTGGCTTTCATGTGCTGGCTGTCGCTCCCGATCAATCGCTTTGGGCCGCCGGTTCCTCTGGTCGGGTAGGACAGTATAAAACAGTTGACCCAACTGTTCAGTAGAGTCCTCGGCCGAGGTCATATTGAACTTCAAAGTTTTGTTGCTTCGCTACGCGCAGCGATATAGGTGCTCGCGGGTTGGTGGCATTCCTGACACACCTTTCGAAGCTTTCTTGCTCGCCACGACCTGGAATATTTTGATGGAGCCTGCCGTGAATCCTGCGGAACCGCCGGCAAGGTACGCGACCC
>JBBRGW010000309.1:0-5424 GCA_038223525.1 Pirellulales bacterium | reverse complement strand
TTCTCGCACTCGACCTCGGTAAGTTCAACACCATGTGCTGCTATTTCGACACAATTACACGAAAGCACGAGTTCATCAACGCGACTACTGAACGAAGCTACCTGACTACAGTCCTCAAAAAATACCCGAGTGATCTGGTTGTTATGGAGGCTTGTGGCCCATCCGGATGGATTCATGACATTGCATCGGATCTTGGACGAAAGACGATTGTATGTTCCACCAATGAAGATGCGTGGAAATGGTCGAACGTCAAACGAAAGACCGACAAAGACGATTCTCTCAAACTCGCTCGAATGGCTGCCTCTAATGAACTCAATCCAGTCCACATTCCCACACCCGAGAATCGTGAATGGCGATCTCTAATCAAGTTTCGAAAGTCGCTAGTTCATCGCATCAATCGAAGTCGATGCTCCATTCGAAGTCTCTTCGTTAACCACGGGATCAATATTGACCGAACTATCAAACTGTGGGCTTCGGGACGGGAGTCACTTAACGAATATCGTAAGCCAATTGATCAATGCTCAGGAAACGAGTTCTGGAAGGGCCAGCTGGATTGCGAACTTACGCAACTCGATGCGTTGAGTTTGCAACTCACATCGATCGAAACGAAACTAGATGAAATCGGCAAGAAAGATCCTAGAGTTGTGCGAGTCGCGACGATGGATGGAGTTGGCCCAAGGACTGCGGAAGCTCTTGTCGCGGCCATTGATGATCCGCATCGTTTCAGCAATGCACGCCAGGTTTCGGCATACTTTGGTTTGGTTCCGAAACAGTATCAAAGCGGTGAAACCGATCGAAATGGCCGAATCACCAAACGCGGGCCAAGCTTGGTTCGAACGCTGTTGGTACAAGCTGCCTGGAGTGCTGTTCGTCATAGCGAATGGGCCAAAAGCGTTTACGAGCGAATCTCGGGCAAGCAAAAAACACGCAAGAAGAAAGCTGCAATTGCGTTGGCTCGCAAAATAGCGGTTGTCGCATGGGCTCTGCTTCGCGATGAGACAAACTGGGACCCAAAAGTCATGGAGCGAGTCAAACTCCTTGGCAAAAAGAAACCACCAGTAACAACAGAGGACTTAGAAGCAACTGAAGTTCGACCTGAAGCCACGGTTAACAATTCGAACCCGTCGAGCATCACGACTTCTTCAAAGGGATCGGCACCTAAAGAGAAAAAGCGAAACACCGCGACACGTCAAAGCAAGGCTACGAAAACAGCCCCGTTAGCGTCTCCATCGTCCAAGGTCCGCCTCGTTGGATCAGTTACCAAGCGGTCCAGCAAAGCAACCTCCACGCGAAAGACGGTAAAGGCTTTGCAATCCACGGCAATGGAGACAACTTGAAGGCGAGCGTATTTACAAAAATGACCTGCCGAATGAGACTCCATTGCCTTTTCAACTAGGGCCCGTCGACGGGCCATCCCCAAATCCGGGATTTATCGTCCTGCTCAAAAAACAAAACACCGAAACAAGCCAACGAAAGGTAACCACGCCAAACGATTGAAACGTAAGAACAAGTAGCCAATGAGCCAACCTTGAGCTGAAGCCACCCAGACCAGCTGACACTGGAGTTCACCGTAAGAGCAAGCGAGCAAGACGCATGCGCACGAACGCCAGACACGTCGCCCTACCGAATGTGGCCAGCCCAAGCCGCGTTGAATAATCGGCCAAAGAGCCAATGATCATTCAACGCAGCCATGCAATAGCAAAAGGCCCACGGCGTCTTACGACGCCACAGGTGCCTTGAACTGTGCAAGGATATATGAGACGACACGACCCATCCTAGATGGCCCATGAGCGATCATGCATTGCGTGTCGACACCTCGAATAGTCGCATAATCAAGCAGCACTTGAACTACGAATCGAAAGCTTGGCCGGATATCCATACGGAAAAACCATGCCTTAATCCACAAATCAAGAATTCCACAAAAAGTGGCGAGAGCCACTTGCCAAACCTAGGACTACATAGTCGCTCGCCTAAGAACCGATCGAAACGTTTGCAAGGGTGTCAAAGATTCCGGTCAAATGGAACGGCTTAGCGACAATCAGGTCAGCACCGCATGCCCTCATTGCATTCCAAGTTTCCCATCGTGGAAAAGGCTCTGCAACTAGAACGATGGCATCTGGGAACTGACTTGCGAGTCGGCGAACCAATCTTTCATGAGGCCTACCATTCACAGCCCAGTCTTGTGACTCTTGCACCGATAAGGGGGCGGACTCCAAATCAACGACGATGAGATTAGGATTGGCCCAAACCTCCAGTTGGTCGGGGGTAGTTGCCAGGCATTGCACCTTTTGTTTGGCAAAAGCATCGCACCAAAGTTGACGCGATATGGCGGTTTCCGTCACGACCATCGCCAGTTGGATCGCATTCTCAGTTTCAATGCCGGATTTTTTGTGCAATCGGTGCTCAATAGAGAGGCTGGTATCGATCCATCTTTGCACGCGAGGACTGATCCGTCGTTTGGTCCCGAAGTCGCTTGCCTCGCATCCCAAGTCGGATCGTCCGACTTGCGAAACGCTGAGCAACCAGGGAAAAAGGCGATCGTACAACTCGTACCAATAAAATGTATTCAGGGTTTCAGGCAATGGAAACGTCCGCCGATGCCCGACCCATTCGTCCCCAAGCAGCACGCCAAAAGGAACCGATCCGCGAGAGTCGCTTGAGTTCGGTGCAGCATTTTGTTCAAGACGACGCACGAGATCCATGCGAGAACAAAATCGCGACTCGATGGCCACCAAAAGAGCTGCCGGGACTTCCGTATCGCCCGCTGAACACGCTTGCGACTGCGACGCCAACCAAGGCTCGACCGCTCGGTCAGTCAACAAAGATACGTTGCGAAAATGACTCAAGGTCCAATCCCAATAGTCATTGGTCGGTCCCACCCATCCTATTGCAATCGAGTCGCTCATTCACTGACCGCGGGTGAGATAAGCTCCATCTCAGCCGTGCGAATGATCTCGATCGCTTCGTTGGCTGAGGACGCAGATCGCAACATCGTAAGGAAAACTTCATCCGTTACGAGTCTTGCCAGTCTCGCCAAAATTCGCAAATGAACGCAGTCGTCGGTAGAGCAAATCAGAAAAAAGACATCGGTCATGTGTCCCGAAACATTACCAAACGGGATCGGCTGTGTGGAGATGCCCAAAGCGACGAACGGCTCGGATAGGATCGACGTTTGCGGTCGGCGAGGATGTAGCAGCGCAACTCCGTTTTCCAAAGCAGTAGGGTGGATCGCTTCCCGGGCCGCGACCGCTTCGGCCATTGCCGAGGGATCCCACAACAAACCGGTTTGGCCGGCCAGACTGCACATTTCGCGGATCACCGAGCCACGGGTTCTCGCATCCAATGGTACAGCTACCGCGACTGGGGACAAGAAATCAGAAAGCATCGCTCGCTCGTCCGAGGTGACGTCGATGTTTCGCACTAGGACTCGCTCGACCCGTTCCAGCTCTAACGCATCGCCCACACCGATCCGGTCCTCGAGCCAATGATGGATCTCGGATTCCGAAAATCGCCATTCATTGTTCACGCGGCGGCCAGGAATTTTTCCACGAACCGCCATTTTGCTCACTTCGGCGGGTGTGATGTGCAAATAGAGCGCTAGTTGGTCGATGTCGAGATCTTTACTGGCCATAACAAATACAATGAACTGTTAATGAAAGCGAAGGGGGTGCGGAAGGAAATCAAAAAAATTTTGGACGCCAAGCACGCCGTCAGTACCGCGAGTGTAATAATAGGGACTGTCTGTTGGTACCCGTAAACCGTCCTCTCCGAGAACAATTCCCAATGATTTCACGAACTTTTCACAAAAGCACAAGCTCCGCTTCAGCCTTGCACCCAAACATGGACCGTCGCTCCCTCCTCCGCGGCGGTGCCGTTGTCGCCGGAGCAATTGCTTGTGGTAGCGCTCCTTTATGCAACTTTTTGAACGCTGCCGGACCTAGCCCAGCAATAGCCAGCAAACTTAAGCTCGGGCTTCAGCTCTATTCACTTCGCAAATTCTCGGTCGATGACGCGTTGAAGTATGCGAAAGAACTGGGCTTTGAACAAGTGGAATTCTATAGCGACATGTTCCCGCTGAATTCAAGCGACGAGAAGATCGCTGAGATAGTTGGCAAGGTCAAAGCGCTAGGGCTTACGATTTCCGCGCACGGAGTGAATGGATTTGGAAAAGATGCTGCAGCGAATCGTCGGGTCTTTGAGTTTGCTAAGAAAGTTGGACTCAAGACGATCACGGCCGGTCCCACCCCGGAGTCGATGGACAACTTGAACGACTTGGTCAAGGAGTTTGATATCCGAATTGCTATCCACAATCATGGACCAAAAGATCGATTCAACAAAGTGGCGGATCTGCTCAAGGCCATCGAGGGACGAGACGAGCGGATCGGTGCATGCGCGGACTTGGGTCACTATATTCGCTCCGGTGAGAAGCCCGTTGAAGTCATCCGCTTATTGAAGGGACGACTCTACGGTGTGCACTTGAAAGACTTCGCAACGATGGAGGATAAAGCCAAAGGGGTTCTGTTGGGTCAAGGCCATTTGCAATGCGATGCGGTCTTTGATGCAATGATCCAAGCAAAATTCCCCGCCGATGGTGCTCTTTCGCTAGAATACGAGGAGAACGAAGCCAACCCTATCGAAGACATACGCAAGTGTGTCGAAACCGCGAAAAAAGCGATGGCATCTCTTCCTGCTTAATCGATTCGCACGCGAAGACAGTGCAATCCCCTCATAAATCGTGGTTGCAATGCAAAGGTCACTCTCGGCAAGAGTGACCTACCGTAGGTCGCTCCTGCCGGGTGCGACTTTTGAATCTAGAGCAATGTTTTCGTTAAGGAAAATGCTGCACGGCGTTGCTCCAACCCTTTCTCGCGAAAAAGGCGAGCGGCAGGCTGTTTTATACCAGTCGTAGTTTGGGACGATTGTCCCGAACGAATCAACGGACGGGACTTTGGTCCCATCCTACTAGTAACCACGTTTACGGAATCGGTTAGTGTCCGCAACCAACATCAATTCGCAAATCGAAACGCAAACCGAGGAACTGCTTGCCAAGTTGGAGCGGTTCGTGCAGCGAGCCAACGTTATTTCAGCCATTCGAATTGGCTTGATCGGTTTGGCCGCTTGGTTTGGCTTCTTGTTGATCGCGATGGTCGGTGATTATCTCGCCGACTGGCCAGCTAACACTCGATGGTGGTGCAGTCGCGGCAGCGCTGCTGCATCGCTCGCAGCGATTGGATTCTTTTGCTGGCGTGCGATCCAAAAAACAAATGCTGGACAATTGGCCATGCAAATCGATCGATCGCAAGCGACCGGCGGACAAATCACGACGGGTTGGGATCTGCTTAGTAAGCCAGATGCGACCCATTCTCCGTTAACCGCTCGCTTCGCCGGACAAGCGATCCTCAAATCGGCTCAAACGCTGGCGAT
>JBBRGW010000308.1:0-5433 GCA_038223525.1 Pirellulales bacterium | reverse complement strand
AATCCAAACTCAACTACAGCGACGACCTACGGAACCAACATCTTTGCTCTTAATACGACCCATTCCGTTCAAACCCAGTGGGACTTTCTGGCCGGTACAGGAAATGACTTAATGACAGTTTCTCTAAATGGCACGACCGAGGTCTCGTCTTCAACTTGGACAACAAATTTGGAACCCGCAGCGATTATCAGCGTTAACATTCGTCAGGGAACTGCAGCAAATGCTCCTACACTGGTTTTGGACAATTTAACAGTAAACACGATCGTAGCTGTCCCGGAACCTTCCTCCATTGCCCTCATCGGCTTTATTGGCACTGCTGGTTTGGTGGTCGCAAACCGCCGTCGCAGGACTAAGTTGATGCTTGCCTAAAGGCTCCTATCTCCTTTTTGCGAACGCTTCGACCCTTTTCGTTCCGAACGAGAAGGCAGTCGCGTTGCCTGCGACGTAGGTTTGTCTGGAGTTGGGATGGAATCTAAAGTGAACCGAAATCTGGGCGGCAGGTCACTCCCGGCAGGAGTGACCTACTGCAGGCGTGCGCTGACTATGATATCTTTGCGTTCCGCTGGACGGGCGAGCGAGGTTATTTCGACTAGGCCTAACTCGCAGTTTGCCCACTTCGAAGAATGTTCTGCAGCGCCGCTTTGATCGATTGAAATGATTTCATGAAACGAAATTCGAATAGCGATCCCGAACAGGGCGATCCCGAACAGTGCAAAACAAGTCCGAGCCGTGTTCGCTATGGAATGATCTTCATCGCAATGTTGGTGGCGGTACTTTTGTATCTCGACCGAATCTGCATGAGCATCGCTGGAGAAGCGGTTTCGGCAGATCTTTCGATTTCGAACGCCGAGCTCGACTGGTTGTTGGGAGCATTCTTTTGGACCTATGCGCTGGGTCAGCTACCCGCCGGCTGGCTTGGTGATCGCTTTGGCCCACGATGGATGCTTTCAACCTACATTGTGTTGTGGTCGCTGAGCACCGGGTTGATGGGATTTGCAAACGGATGGACTTCCGTTTTGATTCTCCGACTTCTCTGCGGACTTTTTGAAGCGGGCGCTTATCCGGTCGCCGCCAGCATTGTCGGGCGATGGATGCCGATGGGAAGTCGCGGTATCGCAAGCTCTGTTGTTGCCGTCGGTGGTAGACTCGGCGGGGCGATCGCACCGATCCTAACCATCAAGTTGATGCTGTGGTGGACATTGGGAGATGGTTTTTGGAACGCGACGGGCGATGCCGTTGCGGCCAGTACAAGCTGGCGTCCCGTCATGATGCTGTACAGTACCTTGGGGATTGGCATCGCACTGGTGTTTGCTTGGTACTTTAGGGATTTTCCGGAGCATCATCCTGGGGTCAATCAAGCGGAACGCGATTTGATTCACGGTGTTTCGATTCCGAGTGCGGGTGTCGCAAATGCGAAAACTAGCGAAAGGACATCGGTCCCAATCGTCGCGATGTTGTTGTCCATTCCGCTTTGGCTGAATTGCTTTGTGCAGTTCGCTTCGAACATGGGGTGGGGGTTCCTGGTAACCAAGATGCCACAGTATTTAAAGGACGTGCACGGATCCTCGCAGTCCGCACAAGGTTGGCTGGTGAGTTTGCCGCTCCTGGCCGGCATTGCTGGATTGCTGCTCGGAGGTTTTTTCACCGACGCAATGACGCGTTCGCTGGGGCTGCGATGGGGACGAGCGATCGCCATGTGCACTTCGCGAGTGATTGTTTCCATCGCTTTTTTGTGTTGCTCTTTTGTAACGGATTCCATTCAAGCGACCATCTGCTTGGCAGTTGTCGGGTTTGCAACCGACTTGGGCATCGCTGCGTGCTGGTCGTATGCTCAGGATGTCGGTGGCAAGCATGTGGGTTCGGTTTTAGGATGGTCGAACATGTGGGGCAATTTTGGAGCGGCATTGTCACCGGTCATTCTCGGCGGGATCGCCGGGCGCTTTGCAGAATCGGGGTCAGGTTGGACGGCGGCCTTCGCGTGCTGTGCGGGCCTCAACGTGCTCGCCGCATTCGCAGCGATCGGTGTAAGTGCAAAAGAACCACTGAGCCAGCCAGTGGCATCCCCCCTTTCGTGCTAGTAGGGGGCTCGGGTATTTTGATAGTAGTTTTTTCTCGCTAAGATTCTTTGTCCCGAAGCCCATTTATCATGTTTCAATCGAAGGCAGCCGTCGTTGGTACAGGATTCATCGGACCTGTCCATATCGAAGGCCTCCTCCGCGCCGGGGTGCAAGTCCAAGGGGTACTCGGCACAAGCCTGGAAAAATCACAACGCACCGCGGAACTTTTCGGAATCAAAAGAGCTTACCGCGACTTCGACGAACTGATCGACGACGAGAATGTAGACGTTGTGCACTTGACGAGCCCCAATCGGTTCCATTTCGAACAGACGATTCGATGCCTTGACGCCGGCAAACACGTGCTTTGCGAAAAGCCGCTTGCCATGAATTCGGAAGAGAGCGGAGAATTGGTCAACCGGGCTGCTCGCGCCACGGTATTGACGGGAGTGAACTACAACGTCCGATTCTACCCGATCTGCATCGAAGCAACTGAGCGGATCAAGCGAGGTGACATCGGAGACATTTTCCATATCTCTGGGAGCTATGTCCAAGATTGGCTGCACAAGCAAACCGATTTCAATTGGCGCGTTTTAGCTGACCAAGGTGGCCCGCTGCGAGCGTTGGCGGACATCGGTACCCATTGGCTCGATCTCGTCCAAACCATAAGCCATCTAGACGTGCATTCGGTGTTCGCCGATCTGCAAACAGTTTATCCAACTCGGCAGCGGCCCGTCGGGGCGGTCGAGACCTTTTCCAGCAAAGTGAATCGCCAAGAACAAGTGTTGGCAGACGTCTCGATCGATACCGAAGACTACGGCGGCGTGATGCTGAGATTTAATAATGGTGCGCGAGGCATCATGCACGTTTCGCAAGTGACGGCAGGACACAAGAATTGCATTCGATGGGAAGTCGCTGGCTCCAAACAAAGCTTAGCATGGAATAGCCAACGCCCCGACGAACTCTGGATCGGAAATCGCGATACCGCTAACCAAAGTTTGATTCGCGATCCTGGTTTGCTTTCCGATACCGCGAGGATGCATGCTCAATACCCCGGCGGACACAATGAAGGCTTTTCGGATACATTCAAGCAACTGTTCCGCTCATTTTATTCGGCTATTGAATCGAAAACGAATGGCGACAACACTCCGCTGGCTGACTACCCCACCTTTACCGATGGGCATCGAGAGATCTTGCTGTGTGAAGCCATTCTCGAGAGCGCTCGCGAACAACGATGGATCGAATTGAAACCCTATGGCACTTAGTGATTCTGTTCTTATTGGTTTGCTAACGCATGAATCCGTCGGAGTTAGGTCTTCCGCTTTAGAATTGTTGAGCGGAAGTTTTTCCACCGATGCGCGCTGGCTACCGCAGATATTTGCCGCGTGGGATCTCTATGGGGCCAATGATGCATTTCCTGAATTCCCGCTCCTCACACACTTTGCCATACCGAGCGAACTAGTGAGTGAGTGCATCGCTCGAGCTCAACAGATGTCCGCGGGCAGAGCACTCACAGACCGCGTTTGCCGGTGCGCTGGCAAACTGATCGAAGCGATCTCGGTCGCACCGCCCGTCATATTTGTCGATCACGTCGAGGCCATCCATGAGCTCAAACTTCAATCCAAAATTTTCTTTCGCGTCAATGATCAAAAGATGCATGCTAGATGCGGCTGGATCGATCGCGAGTTTTCCGATCTGGCGGAGACGTTAGCAACCAATCCGGGCAGCATCTTGAATCTTTATGAAGTTCTCGAGAGCCAGTTTTTGCAGGGGAGAGCGGACGAAGTATTGAAGTCTGCATTCATGTCGTTGCGTTCGGATTTGCAGGACCAGCAGGAAGGACAGGAACGTACCCCACAACAGGTCTCGCATGTGTGCCTAGAACTTGCCACTCGTTATCGAATGGTCGGTTATGAAGCGTGGTTTGTGGATCTGCTCGATCACACCGAGTCGGCTATTGCGGATGCGGCTTCAGTTGGATTGGCGCGCTGCCGGACGGACACTTCCCTGTCGTTGATTGCCGACCGTTTTGCCGATTACTCCAAATCCGGTCAATTGCGTTCGATCGACGTATTGAGGCGGGGCCGCATGCCAAAGACTTCCGAACTTCTTCGCTTTTTGCGAGCTCATGGACACGGCACTCAAGTCCAAAACGCTCTTCGCGCAGCGGAAGTACTTCAGTTCGATTTTTCCTGCTTAGAAGATTGGTTGGAAGCGCTCGTAGTCGTAGACGACCCCAGCTTTGAACGCCTCAAGGGATTGCTAAGCATTGTCGAACCCTTGACGGACTCCTTGACTACAGCGGATAAAGCGAGAACATTGCATCTGTTGCGCAGTCGATTTCAAGATTAAAATCGCGTTCTATGAGCCGATGCATACTTGCTATAGAATCCACTTGCGATGAGACCGCCGCTGCGGTTATCACCGACGAGGGGAAGGTGCTCGGAGAATGCATAGCGACGCAGACAGAACTGCATGAACAGTTCCAAGGCGTTGTCCCTGAAATTGCAGCCCGCGCCCATTTGGATCGAATTCTGCCAGTTATCGATACCGCCCTGCGTCAGTCGAACACGACACCCGATGACTTGGTTGCGATCGCGGTCGCGACCTTTCCGGGACTTCCTGGGTCGTTGTTAGTCGGTCTATCCGCCGCAAAAGGACTTGCCCTAGCTTGGGGCAAGCCAATCGTTGGGATCAACCATATCCAAGCTCATATCTATTCCTGCGGGATGGGCAAGCAGGAAAGCGTGTTTCCGTGCATCGGTTTTGTGGTCAGCGGTGGCCATACTAGTTTGTACCAGTGTGTTTCGCCGACGCAGTGGACCTACTTTTCGGGAACGATCGACGATGCTGCTGGTGAAGCGTTTGATAAAGTGGCAGTCATGCTCGGTTTGCCATTTCCAGGTGGACCGGCGCTCTCGAAACTAGCCGAGCAAGGGGACCCGAATGCAATTCCTTTCCCTCGTCCGTTGCTCGATGACAAAACGCGATTGGACTTTAGTTTCTCGGGACTGAAGACAGCAGTGCGGTATCGTATCGCTGGGACGGGCAAGCAGAATTGGAACGCGATGTCCTTGGATCCTCAACTGCGAGCTGACGTTGCAGCCTCCTTTCAACAGGCCATCATCGATTGCTTGGTCGGAAAGAGCATGCAAGCGGTCAAAAAAACGGGAATCAAACGCCTATGTCTTGGAGGCGGAGTGGCGGCCAACCGTGAGTTCCGAAGCCAGTTAACGCTGGCATGCGAACGAATGAAAGTGGAATTACACATTGCTGCACCGGAGCTCTGCACGGACAATGCAGTGATGGGAGCTTTGGCTTGGGAAAAGATCAAGCTGGGGCAATTCGACACACTAGACCTGGACGCAAAGCCTGGTTT
>JBBRGW010000307.1:0-5471 GCA_038223525.1 Pirellulales bacterium | reverse complement strand
AAAGAGTAACCCCCCACTCCCAATCGTCTAATCCCACTGATGCCGTCACCAATTGTGTTACGCGGCCTGCAAAGGCCATCCCGCTTTGAGCGTGTTCGGCCATCATTTCTGTTCTGGCCGAGAAAGGTTCAAGAAACCAATTGGCACCGACGTTTCGAACTTTGTTCATTGGATAAAAACACATGGCTGGCCAGTTCGGAAATTCGGGTGCCAGTCGTTGCGCATGCATCATCGGCAATCGTTTTTCATACGAAGCAACCTTGGCTTGATAGGTTGGCGATTGTGGATCTTCGCCGCTGCGAATCAGTTTTGCACCGTACTGTTCTTTATTGGGAAGATACTCGCTGATCTCCGACATCGATACAAAAGAATAGACGGGTTCGATCGCGGCACCCAGAGCACAACTCATAATCCGTTGATGAACGCGATCTAACTTCAACGGGTCTAAATCCATCATGACGGTAGCGAAGTCGGCTTTGTGACCACTAATGATGAAGGACTGAATCCGCTCCGGCCGAACCGTTGCGCTCGGTCCAATGGCCGCGCTAAAATCCGATTTGGCCTCGTGTACTGCAGCTTTTCCCATTCCCGCCAACACTTCTCGTTTCCATCGATAAAAATAATGGCCGCAGTGCAGTCCCTGAATGGGCACGACCGACGGTTCGGGAAGATTTGCAGCAGGACTGTGGGGATGACTCATGGAAGCAACAATCGATTGGAGGAACTCAGCAGCAGCTATTTGAACTGAGTGCAAATTAGTCTTCAGGCGGTGAACCCGATTATTGCGGATTGTAACATGTAGGAGACTTGTAGCGAACAGCTAAGTCATCGGCGACCCAACACCGCGCAACCGGCAAAACCAACACAACCCCACCGATCCGCATACTCTCCGTGAATCGGTCCCCATTGAGTGCTGGTTTGCAACGATACGGTAGCAACAGTCGCGGGTTTGGCCCAAACCTACTTGGGAATAACCAAAGCCAGGGCCGGCTATACGGCGAAGTTTGACAGCGGCGCGACCACAGGAGCAGAACTTGCGGCTGCGTTCGCAAGGAAAGGCCAAAGCACTAAAAGCGGCAAAAGGTGGATCGGCCACACCCGGACTCTAGCGGTTCGTTAGCTTCGGGCCTGAATGGATCGGAAAGGTAAGCAGCCCTGCACAAGTAAATGTGCAAAACATGTAGGCGAGTCTCTCCGAGACTCGTAGAAAGCAGCGTCTCGGAGAGACGCTGCTACGTGAATTAGACGAAGTTCGCCCAACACGAACGGGTTGGTATCTACCAAATCATGCGAGTTTCGACGATTGAGACTATACTGGGGTAGCAAAGTTTCACACTGCAATTCCTTCCCCCCTTAGTCCTTCCCGCCAATCTGTATGCAACCACTCTCGGTCACGTCGCATGCTCGTCTAAACATTTTGGGACACCAAGCCTGCGTCGCAGTCGCAAGCCTGCTTCCTTTGGTCTTTCTATGCAGTGTGAGTCCAATCTTTGCCGAGGACTATGCGTTCTATCTGAAGTCGGTCAAACCGGTTTTGCAAGCGAGGTGCTTTGCATGCCACGGAACGCTCAAACAAGAATCCGGCTTGCGAGTGGATACCGTTGCGTTCATGCTCGCGGGTGGCGATAACGGGCCCATCATTACACCCGGAGAGGCCACCGCAAGCGCACTGCTTCGACGCGTTACGGCACACGACGAATCGCTCCGCATGCCACCCGAGGGCGAACCGCTTCTCCGAACCCAAATCGAGGCGATCTCAAAATGGCTCATGGATGGCGCCATGCATCCACCTGACGAACAACCCGAACGCGACCCAAAGGACCATTGGGCATTCCGCGCTCCCGAACGCCCCAGTGTACCGGTGGTCGAACACTTGAAATCCAAAAACCCTATCGATGCCTTTCTCGCTGAACAGCAGCTCGCAAAGACATTGGTCCCGCAATCCGAAGCCAACCCGCGTGTTTGGCTGCGCAGAGTGTCTCTCGATCTGATCGGGCTCCCCCCAACGGAAAAGCAACTCGATGATTTTGCAATCGACCATTCCGAAAATGCTCGTCTTCGTTGTGTAGAGGAGTTATTGGCCAACCCCCAACACGGTGAAAGATGGGGACGACACTGGATGGACATCTGGCGTTATAGCGATTGGTGGGGGTTGGGCGAAGAAGTTCGCAACTCTCAAAAGCATATGTGGCATTGGCGCGATTGGATCGTCGAGTCGCTCAATCAAGATGTTGGCTACGACGAAATGGTTCGCCAAATGCTGGCTGCCGACGAACTCTACCCGAACGATCTCCATCGACTTCGCGCTTCGGGGTTTCTTGCGCGGCAATACTTTAAATTCAATCGCACCAGTTGGCTCGACGAGACAATCGAACACTCTTCCAAAGCGTTGTTGGGCCTGACCTTCAATTGCTGCAAATGCCATGATCACAAATACGACCCGATCTCGCAAGAAGATTACTATCGACTGCGGGCTGTGTTTGAACCGTACCAGGTTCGCACCGAAATGGCTCCAGGGACCGTCGATTTCCAAAAGGATGGGATCCCTCGCGCCTTTGATAGCAACTTGGACGCACCGACCTTTGTGCACGCTCGCGGCGATGATCGAAATCCAATCACGGCCAAACCGATGATTCCCTCGGTGCCAGAAATGCTGCGTTGGGAAACCTTTGCCGTCGCGCCGATCTCGTTGCCTCAAGAAGCTTACCAGCCCGCGCTGCGGCAATATGTCATGGAGAGCTATCTGGCCGACACGCAAAACAAAGTGCAAATGGCCCAACAAGCCCTTGAGGCCGCACAGAAAAAGAGTACTGCGGATCCTTCTCAAGAAGTGGCCACAGTCGAAATGGCTAGCATCGAACTCGCTATCGCTGAGAAATCGATTCAAAAATGGAGGCTAGAACTCGAAGCGATCCCGTTGCGATTCGCCGCCGACCACGCCAAGATGACGGATGCGTCGCCCGAAGAACGAGTTCGGCTTGCCAAGCGCGCGGCACTGGCCGACAAGAAACTCGCCCATGGGAAAGCAGACGAGGAGGTGAGCGTTTCGGAATTGGCATTGCTAAAGGCCAAACCGGATGACAAGGATGCCAGTCAAAAGAAACTGATTGCAGCCCGTTCTTTGCTTGAGTCTTCGATTAAACAAATAGATGCACCTGGGGAGGAGTACACCTCCATGCGGGGTGCCGAGAAATCTGCTGAGTCCAACGTAGAGACCGAAGAGTCCAAGAAAAAAGCGTTCCCTCAAACCAGTACCGGCAGACGAACGGCATTGGCAACTTGGTTGACCGATCGCCGAAACCCGTTGGCTGCCCGGGTTGCGGTTAATCATATTTGGGCACGGCATTTTGGAAGGCCATTGGTACCGACCGTTTTCGATTTCGGACGTAAAGGAACGCCACCACTCCATCCCAGGCTACTTGATTGGCTCGCGGTAGAGCTGATGGACAGCGGGTGGAGCATGAAGCACATCCATCGGCTCATCGTTCACTCGGAAGCCTATCGCCGCACTTCTTCCAACGCGGGTGCAACAGCGAATCTCGCGATTGACCCTGAGAACCAGTACTATTGGCGCATGAATTCGGTTCGGATGGAGTCGCAAATGGTGCGAGACAGTTTGTTATCTTTGGCGGGCGAATTGGACTGTAAAATGGGTGGCCCATCGATTCCCGCAGCGGATGAGAAGTCGCGTCGTCGCAGTCTCTATTTCGTCCACTCGCACAATGAGCACAACAAAATGCTATCGGCGTTTGATGACGCGAATGTGTTGGACTGCTATCGCCGCGGTGAGAGCATTGTTCCGCAGCAGGCATTGGCGCTCGAGAACAGCAAGCTTGCGATGGAAATGGTAGACCGTATTGCAACGCGGATTGAAGCGAGGAATCCGAATGCAGACGACCAAGAATTTGCTCGCCTGGCTTTTGTCGCGATCCTCGCCGACGAGCCAACTGCGGAAGAACTGCAATGGATCCAGCAGAGGATGCCCAAAATGCAACAAGCCAGAGTCGGACTGGTTCGGGCATTGATCAATCACAACGATTTCATCACGATTCGATAGAGGCAATAAAATCATGCAACGGAAGCACCGCTTCGATCGAGACGATAACCGACGTTCGCGTCGATCCTTCCTCGCTGACTTCGGAAATGGTTTCTCCAGTCTCGCGTTAGGTGCTATGCTCGCGCGCGACGGAGTTTTGAGAGCCGACGAAACGAACGCATGGCAGCCACCTAATGGCCAGCCACACTTTCCTGCGAAGGCAAAAAGTGTTGTGTGGCTCTTTATGAATGGCGGGATCTCTCAAGCGGAATCCTTTGATCCCAAACCAGAATTGACCAAGCACGCGGGGAAGTCGATCAGCGAAACACCATTTGCGGATGTCCAGAATCCGGACAAGTTGAAGCTAGCTCGAGTGACGGTGGTCAACGATGCGAACGGCCAGCAACGCAACAAACTGTATCCCCTCCAAGTCGGTTACCGCAAATACGGTCAGTCTGGGATAGAGATGAGCGATTGGGTCCCTCATGTAGGAAGCTGTGCGGACGATTTAGCAGTGGTTCGATCGATGTGGACCACTGATGACAACCATGGCGCACAGACTCAGTTTCATTCAGGGCGGCATATGCTCGACGGCGAATACCCTACCTTGGGCGCTTGGGTTCACTACGGACTCGGTTCCCTGAATGACAATTTGCCGCAATTCATCTCGATGGGGAACCGCGAATATTGGAACATCAAAGATGGACATTACCTAGGCCCAGCCCACGACGCTATCCCCTTACGGATAGATCCCAAGAACCCACTCGACTTCGGTCGGCCGGCAACTGCGATCAGCGAAGCCGAGCAGAAGCTTGGTTTCGAATTGGTCGATGGTCTGAATAGGCTGCGAGCGAACGTCTATCCGGAAGATCGGGCGATGGAGGCTCGCATCAAAGCTTACGAACTGGCGTTTCGGATGCAGTCCTCGGTACCAGACTCGCTCGATTTCGCATCGGAGACAGCTGCAACACACGATATGTATGGTATGAACGAGCCCGAGACCAAAGAGTTTGGGATGCAAATGCTAGCGACGCGTCGGCTTGTCGAACGAGGGGTTCGGTTCATCCAAGTGCAACATGGAGCCGGTGGAGCGGGCGTCTGGGATGCTCATAGCGGCCTCAAGGCCAATCACGAAAAAAACTTTCGCGCGGTCGACAAACCGATCGCAGGACTTCTCAAGGATCTCAAGCAGCGCGGATTGTTGGAAACAACCTTGGTTGTCTTTGCCAGCGAGTTTGGACGCACGCCTGGAACGCAAGGATCCGATGGTCGCGATCATCACATCTTTGGTTTTTCGGTCTGGCTCGCAGGGGGAGGAGTCCAAGGTGGCATCGTGCATGGCGCAACCGATGAGATTGGATTTCACGCCGTCGAGAATCGGCATTACGTCACCGATATCCACGCAACGATCCTCAAACAAATGGGACTCGACTCT
>JBBRGW010000306.1:0-5472 GCA_038223525.1 Pirellulales bacterium | reverse complement strand
ATCACCTTCTGGTTTTGGCTCGGTGAACGAAGCGGCGCGAGCGAACGGCAAGGCACCCTCTGCGTTGGGCCAATGGGTGAATCACTCGTCGCAAAACAGTTCAATGATCACACCGTTCAACTAGAGCTCAATGGTGTTTTTCGACGTGAACGACTCGCGGCCGATCAGTGGCACATGGCGACTTTGATCCGAGAAAAAGGGACTCTCCACTTGTGGGTGGATGCAGGCGCTGAGCCATTTTTACAATCGACCACATCTGTATTTAGTAAAAACGGGACGCTTCAATTCGGCCAGGGAATGCAAGGGAAAATCGATGAGATAGCCTTCTTTAACCGACCTCTTCCGGGCGAAGAAATCCGATTTTTTTGGAATCTATCTGCAGTCGAGCGCCAAAATCAGATCGATGTTGTCAAGCAGAAACGATTTGAAGAGCGAGGACAAACTGTTTCAAGTAGCGAACCACTTTCAGCAGAACGTTCCATTTCGAAGATTCATGTTCCAGATGGATTCCGAGTGGAACTCGTGGCATGCGAACCGCAGGTTATCGATCCCGTTGCTTTCGATTGGGATGCAAAAGGTCGGCTATGGATCATCGAAATGTCGGACTATCCGATGGGAATGGATGGGCAAGGTAAATCAGGTGGCCGAGTTCGAATTTTAGAGGATCGAGACCGAGATGGTCGCTATGAGTCGAGTTCACTGTTTGCGGAGGGGCTCAACTTTCCTAATGGTCTGTTGACTTGGCGGGATGGGGTTTTGGTTGCCGCGGCTCCCCAGATCTTGTTCCTGCGAGACACGGACGGCGACGGTAAGGCAGATTCGAAAGAGGTATTGCTGGAAGGTTTCAACGAAGGCAATCAACAGCTTCGAATGAATGGTTTGCGATGGGGGTTGGACAATTGGGTGTACTGTGCCAACGGAGGACACCATCCCAATCATGGTTTGCAAACGAAAGTTAAATCGAATCGCAATGGCCTTTCGTATGCAATTGGTAGCCGTGACTTTCGGATACAGCCAGATACTGGCGATTTGATCATCGAGTCAGGGCCATCTCAGTTTGGTCGGAATCGCGATGCATGGGGGCATTGGTTTGGGACGCAGAATGCCAAACCGCTTTGGAACTATGTGCTTGCTGATCGCTATCTTGCTCGAAACCCGTATGTTCCTGCAGCAAGTGCTATTCAATTTGTATTACCACCGAACAGTCCTCCAGTTTATCCAGCCAGTCGACCAGAAAAACGTTTCCATAGTTTTAAGGAATCGGGACACTTCACTTCAGCTTGTGGCGGTATGATCTTCGGTGACGGTCGATTGTTTGGCGCAAGCGAAAACATGCACGCTTTCACTTGCGAACCCTTTCACAACCTGGTCCAACATAATGTCTTGAGCGATAGCGGCGTTAGTTTCACGGCGGAACGGCCAACAGGCGAAGGTAGGTTCGACTTCTTTGCGAGTGAAGACCGTTGGTGTCGACCGGTAATGGCACGAACGGGGCCTGATGGCGCATTGTGGATTGCTGACATGTATCGCTACATGATCGAGCACCCGGATTGGCTTCCACCGGAAGGCAAAGAGGAGCTTTTGCCGCACTATCGACTGGGCGACGATCGCGGACGTATCTACCGCGTGGTGCCGGTGGAACGTCCATCGACCGCAGCTCCTTGGGAGCTTCTTTCAGGTGATACCGCCTCGCTCGTCATTGTGTTGGAGTCTCGCAATGATTGGCAACGGGACAAAGCTCAACAAATGTTGGTATGGCGGAATGATGTTTCTGCCATCCCAATGCTGGAACGATTAGCAGGTTCGAGCAAAAGCCCGCAAACACGAGTCCAAGCGTATGCGACACTCGATGGCATGCGGCGGTTGTCCAACTCGATGGCAATCGCTGCCCTCGGCGATGAACACCCACGCGTACGGGAAAACGCGGTTCGGATGGCGGAAGAATCGAAGGACGTTGCGGTTCAAACTGCCGCCATTCGGCTTGTAAATGATCCGGATGAAAAAGTATGTCTTCAGTTAGCGTTCACACTTGGTCAATGGCGGGGCCAGGCCTCTGGCGAAGCGCTCGTGTCCCTCGCGAAGAGGTTCTATAGTGAACCCATGCTCCGGTCCGCCATCATGAGTTCCGCATTGGAGCACGCGAGTACCTTTGCCGTCGGGATAGCCCAATGTGAGTCGACGGTTGCACAAGTGTTTCGCGAGCCGATCGTGCGTCAGTCTGTAGGGCTAAAGGACACGAAGGTGCTGAACGTACTGCTCGACGATGCATTGACGGTAGGTAACGATAGGACGCACAAGCTTGATGAACTGCTTTGGACGCTTCAACGCGTGGGAGTGAGCTTCAACGACTTTATCGCAAACGACACCGATCAGAAGCTTCTCTCCAGTTTGAAACAATTGGAGGGGGTATTGGTACAGATGACTGGAGATGCGAAAAATGATCGATTGGGTTGGGAGGATCGAATTGCTGCTGCGAAGCCTTTATGCCGGACGAAGGAAAATAGGGAGCAAGGCCTTTTGATACTATCAGAGGGGTTGAAACCGAGTGTTGCGATCGAATCCCAGCAACAGATCCTTTCGGTATTTCTACAGAGCGGGCATGACGACGCTCTAAAGTACTTAGCGTCCGCTTGGCCAGCGTTATCCCCGAAACTTCGGGCGCAAGCGATCGATGTGTGGATTTCGCGTGCGAACTGGGCCCGTAATTTGCTGGATCAAATAGAAATTGGAGTGGTCCAAGCAAACGGTTTTGAATTTGGCCAACGCGATCGGCTTTTGCGCTATCCTGAACCAACCATTTCAGCTCGCGCGATCAAGCTGTTTCAATCCAACATCACTGCGAAGCGTCAAGAGGTTATCGTTGCGTATCGCAAAGCGTTTGATCTTCGAGGTGACATCAATAAAGGACGCGAAGTATTTGTGCGAGCCTGCGCAAGTTGCCATCGCAGGGACAATCTTGGAATTGAGTTGGGACCCAGCATGGCAACCGTCGTTGAGCATTCCAATGAAAAGCTCCTGGTCAACATTCTCGATCCCAACGCAGACATCCAGCCTGGCTTTCAAGCTTACAATGTGTTGCTGGACAGCGGCGAAGTTTTGACCGGCTTGCTTGCAAGCGAGACCGCCAATAGTGTTTCGATCAAATCTGCTAAAGGTATCACTCAGACGGTCTCGCGCCTCGAAATCGAGCAGCTTCGCAATTCGAATATGTCATTGATGCCGGAGGGACTTGAAGCGATTCTAACTCAACAAGATCTAGCGGACGTCATTGCCTTTATCCGACAACCCAGTCCTGAGGCTCGGTAGCGCTCTTTCCCGATTCGATTTTTGGGTAGCGAAACTAGGCAAGAGTTTCGGCTTGCGCAGTAGTCGACGGGTTCATGGGTTCGGGTTGTTCTAGCCGAAATCCGCTGGCCTCGGCATTCGAAATGCCGATAACACTATAGAATTATGGAGGCCGTGGAATCAAGTTTGTTAGTGGGTCGCCCCTGCCGGGTGCGACTTCCGCAAAGACTTCTCGTCAATGTTTAACCCGCGAAGCGGCTGGCCTTCTAGTTCTCTTCACTACCACCCGCACGAGTCTTGATAGCCTCGTGCAGTCATAAGTTTAGTCGCTCTCGGCAAGAGCGACCTACTAGAAAAACAAACGTTTCGAGGTCGATCCGCCAGATCAGGAGATGGAGCAGAGCAAAGGCAGATTCTTCTATTGCAACTGTTCTTTCAGTTTGTCTAAACGTTTGGGTGAAACGCTTACACGTGTTCCAAGTTGCTGAGCATACAACGATACTCTCAGTTCCTCAATCAACCAACGGTACTCCAGCAACGGTCCCGTTGGCTCAATGCGGATGGCCGTCCCTGCAGGGAGGGTTTGCACTGTCGTCGGCGAAGCTTGAATGTTGGCCATTCGTAACGAGTAGTCTTTCCAGTAACTCGTCGCCGTCGCATCCAATGCCAAGTCCTTGGTCGGTCCAACGGATTTGAGTCGGTCCAGGCGGACTGCTATTGCCTGAAGATAGCGTGGGATCTCGCGCACATAACACCACGGGACATGGTAAGAAAGCGATTCGTGAAACAAGGCTGCGAGTTGCTCGCGGATGGTGCGAACGTTCTCGCTCCAGTTGGCAGGTGTTTTCTCCAGCAGCGATCGGACCTTGTGATTCGCTTCCGCGAACCTCGGTAGCCATCGGCCAATCTCTGCCGCCGCGCCAGCCACACGTTCGATTCGTTTGATGCGACTAATTTCGAATTCCACTTTCGTTCGAAAAACGGGTATTACCGTTTCGGTGTTCCATTGTGTATCGATAAACGCAAGTCTCGCCATCAGCTCACCGATCAGTTCCTTCAATCGGTCGCCTGCATAGCGATCGGATAACCAGAGCGATGACGTTGTCCATTGCGGCAAGAATTGGATCTGACTGCGAATCTCACGCCGCTCTATTTTGCTAAAGAGCGAAGTCATCCCTCGACGAAAGAGTTGCTGCGCCAGGGGTTCATGATCGACGAGTGCCGTAGCGATTTTTTCCTTGGCCACAACAAGTGTCGGGTACATGTTCAATCGCACACCGCCTCGCAATTCGACAACACTATCGGGGAGCTTTTCGATGTCCCAGGTATCCATTGAGGTACGGGCCCAATCGTAAACCGGGGGCTTACCTACCAACGCGACCGGCAATGCTTGAGCAGCAACGGTCCGTTGCGTTTGTTGCAGTTCAGTCAAGTCGCGACTGGACTGAACGGCGACTCCCTTATCATCTACCAATTCGACTCGCATCCGCAAATGCTCGGGCATCCCAGCCAATTCAAAGTCGGTCTGCTTGACCGCTTCGCCGAGAAAGCCGCTGAGAACCTCGCAAATAGATTTCCAGAAGGGCGCTTGTTGCCGTTCCCGCTCAACCATTTTGGGCAACAAAAGTTTAACCGTGTCTGGAACGGGAACCAGTTGGCGCCGCAACCGCTTGGGCAAGGACTTAATCAAGCAAGCTAGTTTCTCCTCCAGGAGTCCAGGCACCAACCACTCGAGTCGCTCATTGTGCAATTGGTGCACAATCGCTTGGGGCACGACCAGGCTGACTCCGTCTGCTTGATCGCCGGGCTCATAGAGATACTTTACGGGGAGTTGGCTGACCCCGATTTCAATCTTGGATGGAAAGCGTTGTTGGATTGCATCGCGGTCAATATTGACAACGAGGTCGTCCCAGGTCATGTACGGCGATAGAATTGGTGACTCGTCGGGCTTGATCTGGTTTGCGCGGTTCGCTGTGCTGGCGGGCGGCTGAACACTCCGGTCCCATTTTTCTAGCGTCACTCGATCGACAACATTTTGAGGGATGCGAGCGCGATAAAAATCGGTAAGGACATAGGGGTCGACGACCAAGTCGCGTCGCCGCGTCTTGTCCCCAAACTCTTTGACTGTTTCCAAGA
Source organism: Pirellulales bacterium (assembly GCA_038223525.1). Classification (GTDB taxonomy): domain Bacteria; phylum Planctomycetota; class Planctomycetia; order Pirellulales; family Pirellulaceae; genus JBKCUI01. The sequence goes on along the minus strand of JBBRGW010000306.1, from coordinate 51 downwards.
ACGCTTGGTTGTGTTGCCAAAACCGCGCCCTGGAAACAAATTGATTCTCCG
>JBBRGW010000305.1:0-5547 GCA_038223525.1 Pirellulales bacterium | reverse complement strand
TAGTGAATTAAGGGGTTGATTCACAAGCTTGCGAGTCGTGCTGAGAGTGACTTACACTAGTGCTCTGTCCAGTCTTAGTTTTGGGGTACGCCCTAAGTTGTACGACGCTCCGCGTCGTAGGAGTCACGACGCGGAGCGTCGTGCAACTAAGTTTGCCAACCCAAGTTTTTAATCTGGACGAAGCACTAGGCCGCGACTGCCGGTTGGTAGTGACCACGATGGTACGATGCTATGCATCATTCTCGTCAAGCGGATGTGAAATCGTCGCGTAGGGATCAAGATTCGATTCAAGACTGATGGTTGAGTGAGGGTCTTTGTCGGAATGCGAATCTATTCTCCGTTTCATTTCTTGAAGTGGACTGGATTCTGGTGCGGCCTTAACCGCTTGACCGATCATTTCAACCATCTTTAACACGGCCGAGTTATTCCCGGAAAGTGTGAGCATGCCTTTATAAACGCTTGCCACCGCTTTATTCTGATGGATGACGTGTTGCCATTGGCCGCCGCAACTTTCTAGGTTGCTTTGCAGGGTCACGGAAAGCCTCTGCAGTTGGCTTTTTGTCAAGAAACCTCGTTGGATTAAGATCTCTTCAAGCTTCAGGAAACGGTTTGACACGGAGGCTTGAAATGCGGTGAGGAACTGTTGTTCGGTTACGAATTCCTTCTCAAACGCCATTAAGCTCAAAAGCAATCCGCGGTCCATCGAACTTGATCCAATATCTGGTAGAAACAAGGGTAGTTCAAAAGTCAAGCGCAGTTCATGACTTGCAGGTCGACTCAACCGATGTAACAGGATAATCGAAGCGAGACAATTTTCGCAAGCGCCAGTTGAACATTGCGATAGATTTGAAGAGCCAAACATACGAAAGCCCGACAGCCAACTAGACGATTGTCCATTCGTTTGCTCAACTACGATCTGGTTCAAGAACTCGCTGGAGATTTCCTTCGATTGTGTCATTAAGCGTAACAGTTGTTAGAAATGGGGTCGCTGTTTACACCGCCAATTTAGAAGAGGCGGTTGAGATCGGGCGTCGACAAGTTGGAGAGCCATCGGAACCGCTCCTATACAAATCTCAGGCAGGATTTTCCCGATTGATCGTTGCCGAACTCGAACTGAGGACGATACCGAGGTCACTTGCGCGATTGGCCCCAATCGAGGGAAATCGTTGGTTGATTACCAACCTTCATACGACGGCGAAGATTGCCCTCTCAGGTTCCAGGGTATTGGCATTGGGTGAAAGTTGCTTAGTCGATTCTCCCTCCAAAATATTGCTATCTGACGGTATCTCGCTGGTGTTTGAGTCCAAACTAGCAAAGTCGCAAAGCTATGTCCAAGATGCTTGGCAGGGAAGCCTTTGCGCATTGGGGGTTTCACCGTTTCGACTTTCAGGAAGTGATCCGTTCGATGCGCAACGATCATTTTCTCGATTTTCAATGCAGGAGGGAAGCAACTCGCAACTCGACGTGCAAGTCGTATTAGAGTGGCTGGGACAAGCGGTAGCGGCCATGCAGCGTCCCGTTTCTTCCGAAGGATTTTACTTGGGGATCGCACAAGCCGTCGCGAGTATCATTGATGTGGATAGGGCAGAGATTATTTTATGGGATGGTAAGAATTGGGAATTTGACTCAGGTAGGCGATTCGTCAATGCACGCGTTGCCGCAGACAAGGTCTCTTCTCCATCCTACTCGATGCTCGGGCAATTATTGCAGACCAAACAAATTGTCGTTTACCCAAACGAGAAAAAAGGGAGCTACGAACTTCAGTCGATCAGTGTCCAATCGCTTCATACCGCGATCGCATGTCCCATTCTCGACTTCATTGATGGCCGCAATGAGGTTCTTGGTGTCCTTTATGCGGATCGCAGTTTGAACGCTGAGCGTCACGTGGGCAAGGTGATGGAAGCAGAGCAAAGGCTGATTGCGATTCTTGCCACCGCGATCGCCTCAAGCATCGCGACTCGAAAGCGGGAAACCCTCGTAACCAAATACCAACAGTTCTTCTCGCCCAAAGTAACTCAGGCTATCAGCCTCAACCCCGCATTGCTGGACGGCGAGGACTGTGAGGTGTCCGTTTTATTTTGCGACATTCGAGGCTTCAGCCAAACGACCGACTCGATCGGAACCAAGGCCGCCATGACATGGGTTGGCGACACACTGAGCGAACTCTCGGCTTTCGTTTTGAAGTCAGACGGTGTGTTGGTGGACTACGTCGGAGATGAAATGTTTGCGATGTGGGGAGCGCCAGAAAGTTCGCCGGACCATGCCTTTCGAAGTGCGATGGCTGCTCGCGAAATGATGGCACTTCGAAAACAGTTGAGCGCACGTTATAAGGACTCGATTCCGGGCGGCGTTGACTTTGGCATTGGTATATGCACAGGTCTTGCCCGAGTCGGCAACACAGGTTCCAAGCAAAAATTCAAGTACGGCCCAATGGGCCGAACCGTGAACCTCGGAAGTCGTATTCAAGGACTCACTAAACACTGGAAGGTGTCGACATTGATGGACGCCGAGACATCCAGCTGCTTGCCTGCAGACTTATTAAAACGTCGGCTTTGCAAGGCAAAAGTAGTAGGACTGGACGGAGAGCTAGATCTTTATGAACTGATGCCTGAAAGTTCAAGCGAAAACGCAGAACTCGCCGTGGCTTATGGAAACGCACTCGAACTCTACGAGTCTGGGAAATACTTCCGCGAAGCTGTTCGCGCTTTCGGAGAACTAGTGCAACGCTTTCCCTCGGATGGTCCATCTTTGATCATGCTCGTACGAGCGGTGAACGAACTGGTCGAACCCTCGCTAAACTTTTCTCCGGTATGGCATGCGAGGAGCAAATAGGCAGTGTCACGACGGCGACGTCACCAACACCCGGCATGCCGAAAATCGTGACATACCGCGGTTGCTATAGGCTATAGCCTATTGACTGGAAGTGAATACAGCAGTTTCTTCAATGGCTTGTGTTGCCAATGCGCACGGCATTCAGTCCCAGCATTCGTACAGTCGCTTGCGGCAATTTCCGCGCGAAGAAGCGTAAGCCCTTGCCGCCTACTTCGCGAATCTGTTGCTCGAGTGTACTTTGGTTGACAAAAGCAAGTGTTTGATTTGCCTGTCCACTTTTTTGTTTCCAACCAGATGCCATTCGCTTGGTCGCGTCCCAAGTTGAACGCATCAGTAGTTCTCGACGGACTTGCTCAGCGGATGATTGAGCCTCAATTCTCAAAATTTCCCTTTTACTCGCTTCGCTAACCAACTCCACGCTAAAACTTTGGGCCCCAGATCCGGAATTCCAAAAGTACCAACCGGCCGTAACCAGCACGCCAGAAAACCCCGCTGCTAATGCAGCCATTGCGATTGGATGGATGGATAGGGTATCGCTCTTCGATGAGTTCGCGATCCATGAGCACTTGGCAGGGACATCCTTCGCGTTCCATGATTTCAAATGACCTGCGGATTGCGAAACCAGCTTGTGCTCTAGCTCTCCAAGTTCACGTTCGAATTCAGCCAGATGCAAATCTCTCGTTACCCAATACCTCAGCCAACGAGGAAGTGCATCCGTTCCTTGATAAGTTGGCACGGACGGCGACACTGAGGAGTCGTAGAAGTATGGAATCAGCAACTTGGCAATGGATCGAATCATGATATCTGTTCGTTTCTGCGACGAGTCACCTGTTGTTCGCGATCCATGCGATGAATTTCCTTTGAAAGTTTGCCCCTAGCTCGATGCAGTTGAACCCTCACGACGATTTGAGTTCTCTGAATCACGCTTGCGATCTCCTTTATCGGAAGCCCCTCTCCATACTTTAGCCAAAGAATAGTGTACTGCGATTCCGCCAAAATGGTGCGAGCCAATTTCCAAACATCATCTACCACTTCGGTTGCATGTCTATCTGAATCTATCGCAGTGTCGGAAGTGACGGCGACGGCAGTATGAAGCGATTCGATCGCAAACACCTTAGGCCGCCGCTTCTTCCGCCGAGTGAAATCGGTGGCCAGTCGGAATGCAATCGTATAGAGCCATGTCGAGAACTGATATTGAAAATCAAATCGATCGAGCTGCTGAAAAGCTTTCGCGAGGGACTCCTGAGCAATGTCCTCAGCGTCCATCCGACTGCCGGCCAAGCGACGCTCGAGCAAGATGAGCAGTCGCGGCGTAAAGCGATTCGATAACTCGGTTGCGGAGTCTGAGCAACCTGATTGAATACGTCGCACCAAGTCGTTTGGCTCGACGCTTTTCAAATCCATGATATCCAATGTCGCTGCAGACTCGGCGGGGGTCAATTGTCGTTCATTTCTTTCTTGATCAAGTCCACAATCTCCGATGATGGGACTCGCACCTTGACGCTTACCGATGTTCCGTCCTGGACCACTTTGATTTTCTTGATGAACTTGAGCGTGTTCGTAACATCGTCGTCTTGACTATCCATCGATGCGAACAGTTCGACCATCGCTCCAAGACCTTGGATCGATTGTCGAATTTGTTCGGCTTTTTTCTCCGTTCCGGTTTGCATTGCGCCACGCAACTCCATTTCGTTGTCCTCTTCCGACACCGAAACGACCAAAGACGACAAGAGCGAAGCAATGTTGGCTTGAGGTCCTTTGCCTAACTTCTCCATCGGCAACTCCATCAATTGCAAATGCGCGATCATTTTGCGGTCGGAGTTGAGATCGACAGTTTTTAACGACTTAGGTTCGATGCTTTTCGCATCTAGCCCGTCCAGTAGTCCTGTGACGGAAGCTCGGTTCGCGCCTACGACCAACGTTTTGTTTCCGGATGTGTTCGTGTGGATCGCGCCATAAACCTTGGTGTCTTCGCCTGGGGATGCGCTATGGATTTCGTAATTGCGGTGAGCCGATTTTTCGTAGCCGGGCAAAGCCAACATCAATCCCTCGAGGTTGCCGGTATTCTTTTTGAGCCGAACCATTCCGAGCAACGATTTCTCAGGGCTGTCATACTCCGATGCGCAAAGCACAATACCTTGGATTTCCTCAAAAGGATCCATGCCGAGGACTTCTTTGATTTTGTCGCTCGAAACCTCTTTGGAGTCGACGTTCTTGCCGATTTCCTCCATCGCAGCTTTCTTGGCCATTTCAAATAGCGATGCCCCAACCTTCGAAGCCTTGAGCGCTTGCAAATCGATTTGCAGAACGAACTTCGAGTCACTCGGAACGCTGATTGAATTCTGCGCGTTCGCCTGAGCGTTCAAAAGAAACAAAGCCGACAAGGCAAGTGCTTGCCATAGATATCTTCGCATTATCAAACCCTTGGTAACTGTTGACTATGTCGGGATTCAAGGTCCCCGTGATTTCAAAGTCTTTTACGCAATGGGAGCGAGATTGTTACCGGAAGATAGAAGTTTTGTGTCGCTGATGCTTCACCATTTCGCGATTTACGGGTTGCTCAGGTAGAGTGTGTTGGGGGCGTCGCTATTGGCAACGACTATGTCCGGATATCGATCGCCGTTGACATCCCCGAGCGCGATTCCGTAGGCAGTCCCTTTGCCGTCTCCAAATCGGACTTCGATCCAATCGTTCCCATCGCCGTTGTTGAAAAAG
>JBBRGW010000304.1:0-5561 GCA_038223525.1 Pirellulales bacterium | reverse complement strand
CGTAATACGATTGGTAACAAGTCCGGCAGATCCTCGGCAATCAGGCCGGGGCCAAATTCATTGGCTGCAGCGCCATGCAACCAGACTGCAGCGCATGCAGCGAGAAACGGATCCATGCCTTGCGTCAATAGGCCGAGCACTAATCCGCTCAATACATCTCCCGAGCCTGCGGTAGCCAACGTTGACGGCGCATTGCTGTTGATGACTGCACGACCATCTGAGGCTGCAATCACCGTATCGCTCCCCTTGAGCATGATCACAGCTCCACTGCGGCGGGCTGCCTTGCGACCGCGAGTTAGCTTATCGCCGCTTGGGTCAAAGAGTCGACGAAACTCACCATCGTGCGGTGTCATGACACAAGGCCCAACGATTGCTTCAAACAAAGTCACCGGATCGTTTGCAAAAGCCGTCAGTGCATCCGCGTCGAGAACTGTGGGTCGGCCTGTTTTCAGTATGGCGAGTACGCGACGGCGAGTCTCTTCGCTAACTCCTGCACCGGGACCTATGAGAAATGCTGTGTGACGTTTATCGTCAAGCAATCGTGTAAAGTCGTCCGATTGCTCGATAGGCTGAACCATGATGCTAGTCAATGCGGCCGCATAAACTGGAAAAGCGATTTGTGGTACAGCGATTGTTGTGAGTCCTGCACCGACTCGCGCCGCTGCGCGTGCAGCTAACCGGGCGGCACCTGTCATCGGATACCCACCTGAGATCAGAGCGTGCCCGCGTGTGTATTTGTTTGCCGCTTGATGCAATTGAGGCATCCCCGCAGACCAGAGCAACGGATCATTCGTAAAGGTGGTCGGGGAGATTTGCTCTAGTACCGATTTTGGAATACCGATATCGGCGACCACGACTTCGCCACACAACAGCCTGCCTGGTAGCAACAGATGGCCCGGCTTCTTAAGAAAAAATGTTACGGTCAATTCCGACTGAACGGCGCCCACGGATTCTCCGCTGTCCCCCATAATTCCACTTGGAACATCGATGGCAACAATCGGTAATTTTCTTTGAGAAGCCGCTGCTAGCGTAATCGCGGCTTGTCCCTCCAGAGCTCGGCTAAGACCGGCGCCGAAGATTGCATCGACGACCAATTCTGCACCGTTCAAAATATCGGGGACCAATGGCTCGATGAGTTCCTTCCATTGTCCCGCGTGGTGTCGTGCATCGTCGGTTAATTTATTTACTGGACCTAGCAGCGCAACACGAACGGGCCAACCCGCCGATGCAAGTCGGCAAGCAACCACGAATCCGTCGCCGCCATTATTGCCGGGTCCACAAAGAACAATAGTAGGTCGCGTCGTCCATCGCTTCTGGATTACACTTGCGACCGCGATGCCTGCATTTTCCATGAGTTCGATGCCGGTCTTTCCCGAAGCAATCGTCAATCGATCGGCTTCGCCCATCTGACGGACATCGAGCAATGCACATTGAGGATTCATTGGAGAGATAAGTTCGAATCGGGTGCAATGGATAAGGCAACCACACAAAAAGCTATTTTATCATGATCAAGCCGATCAGGCGATGAAGACAGAAACATCGTCGTCTTTTGCTCCGCAAAAGTACGCCTCGTTCTCGCAACTTTTGCGGAGCAAAAGGCGACGATGCGGAGCAAAAGGCGACGATGCGGAGCAAAACAGGCAATGAACAATTTCCCAAGATGACCTCTTTCCTGGCGAATGCATGGTGTGTATACTGTGTATATGACAATGCACAGTTGGATTACGATTTCGTTCGGCGACCCTCGCCCCCTATACCTGCAAGTGATCGAGCAGGTCAAGCGGCGGGTGGCGGTTGGCGATTTGCCACCTGGGACGGAGCTCCCGTCGATTCGTGAGTTGGCGGCTGGTTTGAAGATCAGCGTCATTACGGTCAAGCGCGCCTATCTGGAGCTTGAACGGGACGGTGTGATCGCTACCAGACAAGGCAAAGGGTCGGTCGTCGCGGATCGACCTGGTTTGCAAGCGTCGATTCAGGAAAGCGAGTTGCGAGACCATTTGAAGCAAGCGGTAAGCCTCGGCTTGTTACTTGGTAAATCCAAAACCGAAATGCAAAGACGAATCGCGGAAATTTACGAACAATCTCAAAAGGGTGCGAAATGACAATGGAACTGGATAGTTCGACGGGAACGGAGCTCGCCGCGTCGATGGTGGATGTGAGCAAATCCTACAAGCATTTTAAACTCCGAAACATTCATTTTTCGGTAGAACGGGGTACGGTCGCGGGTTTGATCGGTCCGAATGGGGCAGGTAAGTCAACGACCATGCGCATCTTGATGGGATTGGTCCAGCCAGATTCGGGAGTTGTTTCCGCATTGGGCAAGCCGATCTCTTCGAGCGAAGCGGCTGCAAAACAGGACATCGGATACTTTTCCGATGACATGAGGCTGTACAAGCCCGAATCCCTTGGCTGGCACATGCAGTTTGTGCGATCGCTTTACCCAGCATGGGATGATGTCTATGCAACTCAACTACTGGATCGGTTCGGATTGATTTCGCAACAAATCGTCAAGGGGCTATCGCATGGTCAGCGTGTGAAAGCCATGCTGCTGCTGATCCTCGCTCGACGTCCCAAGTTACTCATCCTCGACGAACCCACCAACGGTCTCGATCCCGTTGCCAAGCATGAGATTTTGACGGAGCTGATGCGAGTGGTAGAGGACGACAGTCGAACGATTCTTTATTCTTCGCACAACACTCAGGACGTGGAACAAATAAGCGACTCCATTACGTTTATCGATCGCGGGCAGGTCATCGCATCGAGCAACCGGGATGAATTCCTCGACAAGTGGAAGCGTATCAAACTGCATGCACCGGAGGGATGGAAAACACCCGAGGTTGAGGGCTTAAGATTGGAAACATGCCACCGAAATCTGCATGTGCTTTCTTTCAGCCAATTCAGCGACCAAGTGCCAGCCTTATTGCAGGGACCTGGATTGGTCATCGAAGCCGTTGAGTCGATGACGCTCGAAGAAATTTTTGTCAGTTCCGTAATGCGTGGGCGCGAGGGGAGTCAGTCATGAATCTACAAGCCATTCGAATTCTGTTCTTAAAAGATTTGTTTCTGAGCAGACGTCAATTGTTTGCGTATTTCGCTGCCGGCATGGCTGCGACAGCGTTGGCCTGCGTTCCCAATGCGACGCTTACTTTTGTAGGTTTTATTCTTGTGATAACCGTTGCTATCGCGGCTGGAATCCACTTGATCGGTACACTCATGTTGTCAGAGACAACCGATCAAACCAGGTTGTTTGTAATGAGTTTGCCGATCAGTTTGCTGGACTATTCGATCAGCAAGATCTCAGTCGTTTTAACAACGTACTTGATCCCGTGGGCATCTATGTTCGCAGGCTTGGTCATTGCAACGTTTGTGCTGGGCAAGCAGGGCAATGTGGCGGTTCTCCCTGCGATCTTTTTCTTCTTGCTATGCAGCTTCATGCTGCAGTTAGTGACGGCAGTTATCACGGAATCTGTGGGATGGACAATCTGTGTGATGGTTGGCGGCAACGTTTGCTTAAATGTTTTCATGATGAAGCTTTTCGGGAACGCGGAGGTGTTGGAGGTGGTCAAGAGCGACGTTTTGACCTGGCCGAGCTATGTATTGCAGATCATCAGCGTTGAACTGCTCGTTTTCGTCGTTGCTCTCGTGACTGCCTTCCTTTTTCAAACTCGAAAGCGGGACTTGGTTTAGATGTCAACCGTCACCGAACAATTCGCTCCTCCGCTGAACACGTCTTCGATTGAGAAAGTCTCAGCGGCGCGAGGGAAGCACACGCACCGCATCCACTACTTTGACAACTTGCGGGCAATGGCGATGTTGCTCGGTGTCTTCCTCCATTCCGCTTTGGCTTATGCCCAACCAGCCCAGTCGGTGTGGCTCGCTACGGACCCGAGTTCAAGCGTCCTAATCGACGCAAGCGTATGGTTCATCCATTTGTTTCGAATGGGGCTCTTTTTCTTTCTGTCCGGCTATTTTGCGAAGTTGGTCATTGAGCGAAAGGGGGTGGGTCACTTTCTGAAAAATCGATGCTTACGGCTGGTGGTTCCTTTTGTATTGTTCTATCCGTTTCTCCTGGCAGCCATGACGGTTGTTATTGTCTTCGCTATTAAGTATCTCGATTCGCCACGCGGTTTAATTGGGCTATTCGCTGCGGTGGCGTCGAGCAGTACCGAAACGCCGAAGAGGGAAACGCTGACGACGATGCACCTTTGGTTTATCTACTACCTCGTCGCCTTTTCTGGGGTTGGATCGCTTTTGACCCAGGCAAAGTGGTTGAAGTTAGGCTTTCTGTTTCGGAATCCAAAATTGCTATTTCTTGGTCCATTGCTTTTGGTGCCGGGGGCGTTAGTTGCAGGGGTTCCCATGCCTGCGCCCGAGTCCTTCATTCCAGAATGGTGGCCATTTGCTTTCTATGGATTGTTTTTTGTTGCCGGCTGGCAGTTGGTTGGTAGGGAGAAGTTCCTGGAATCATGGCGTCCCTATGTTTTGCATTTGGCGGCTTTAAGCTTGGTGCTGTTTGTGCCGTACTACATACTCATGCCCGTTTTGGATCTGAATAGCATCGTTTCCAGTAAGTCCACGCAGAGTTTTTGGGTACAGGTCGCGCTGGCATGTCTAACTGCGTATTTGTCAGTGCTGCTCACGATCACGTCGTTAATCCTTGGGCAACGTTATTTGGCGGGCAGAAATCCTCTTCTTAGCTTTGTGGCAGATTCGTCCTACTGGGTTTATCTCCTACACTTGCCGATTGTGATTTTTCTTCAGACGCTGCTTGTACCTCTCAATTGGCCGTTGTGGGTAAAGCTGATCGCCGTTTTGTTGGGTACTATGATTCCTTGTTTGGCAACGTATGTAGTATTCGTTCGATACACACCGCTTGGTTGGTTGCTGCATGGGAAACGTTCGTTTCCTTAGTCTATGCACTTCATGGGTGGGTTTTGAAACGAAAGAAAAGAGGCGAGCATTTGGCCAAATCTTTTGTACCTGTCCCAGGCTATTAAAAGCCAACGATTTCAGGGAGATTATCTAACGGCCCCGTGCCGGTGGACCGAAGACTGGACGGCTACAACTGCGTGCCACCTTACCCACACGCGTCATGACGTCGAAAAGAGGCGTTTCTCTATTAACGGTGTTTCGCTCTCCGTGCTTGGGAAGGTGGTGCGGTAAGGCTCACGCCGCGCCGCCAGCGACGAATCGCTCTTTTTTTGCGGTGCCAATGTCCTATTGCATGCCTTACAATGGCGCGATTGTTTTGGGACAGACACGCCGTTTTTCCCGCGATTTTTGAAGGAAGCGTAGGTTGATGGGCGAGTTGGACATTAATGCGATTTTAGGTCCCAATGGCAGCATTTCGCGCCGCATCAAAAACTACGAACATCGCAATGAACAAATGGCGATGGCCGAAGCGGTGGGAAATGCGTTGCGAAACCGCAACCATTTGATCGTAGAAGAAGGGACCGGGGTCGGCAATAGCTTTGTATACCTCGTGCCGGCTATACTGCACGCGACCTCGGCGGAAAATGCGATGGCCGCAGCCGCAAAACCTGACGAACCTGCAAAAGACA
>JBBRGW010000303.1:0-5565 GCA_038223525.1 Pirellulales bacterium | reverse complement strand
GAAGCACCTTTGCAGAGAACGGCCGAAACAGAGCGTCCATCGACCACTGTTCCGTTCCACGACGTCCCGAAGATCCCTGAGTTATTGCCCGCGTCCATAAAGACATTTCAAAGTGTCGCAACCGAGAGTCCTGCAGCGGAGCTACCAGCCATGGACTCCTTGGAAAGGATTCTTCAAATGGCCGCACTCACCGATCCGGTTGCCCCGTCAATATCCGAAGCAAGCCGATCGGTTGCGCAACCCAGTTCGGCCGCCCCTCCGATTTCGGCTCCCCAATCCAGACGTGTTGATCAACAACCTATACCCACCAACTACCAGATGCGATTGTCTCCGCAACGCGCTCAGTTTGCGATGCAAAATGGAGGGGACGTAGACACAGAAGCCAGCGTTGAAAAGTCGCTTGCATGGTTAGCCCAAGCTCAGGAGCCGGATGGCAGTTGGAACGCTGCCGAACACGGCGCCGGCAACGTCACGCCTACTACACGCAAACGAGCAGACAACATTTATAAAGAGAACGCAGGCCGCAAGGCCAATACAGCCATGACGGGGCTGGCGATGCTCGCTTTCCTCGGTGCTGGGCATACGCATACCGAAGGAAGATACAAAGAGAATGTTACCGCCGGCCTAAAGTACCTGCTTTCACAACAAAACGAAACAACAGGGGAGCTATCTGGTCGCGATCAAAATGGAAATGACCAACGCGAGCCCACGGTTCGATTCGCTCGCATGTATAGTCATGGAATGGCATCGCTCGCTTTAGCCGAAGCGTACGGCATGTCTGGCGAGCCTGCCCTCTTGCCGGCCATCCGCCATGCCTGCGAGTACAGCGATGGAGCGATGAATCCTCGCACTGGAGGCTGGCGATATGAGTACCGGACAGAGGATCCGGGTGACCTCAGTCAGTTCGGTTGGCAAGCCATGTTGCTCAACAGTGCTTCAATGCATCGTTCCTATGAACTCGCGCCCCAATCGAAGCTCATGATGCAACGGTTTTTGGATTCGGTCAGTGTCGGTCGATACGGTGGACTCGCAGTTTATCGTCCCATCCCAACACAAATGGTTCCGACACCGGCAATGACCGCCGAGGCGTTAGCATCCCGACTACTCCTTGGTTTTCCAGTAATTCCAGCGGCTGCCGAAGAGGGGCAACAAATGTTGCTTCAGAATCTGCCTGGGCGAAGCGAAGAAAACCTTTACTACTGGTATTATGCAACGCTCGCCATGTATCAGTTGCGAGGGGATGCGGCGAACAAGAACAATTCCACCGGAGGCAACTCGGCGGAGGCCGGTTGGAACCTTTGGAACAACGCGATCAAAAAACAACTTTGCTCGACCCAAGTTGCGCGCGGACCTCTAGAAGGCTCTTGGAATCCAACTTGCGTTTGGGGTGATTACGGTGGTCGGGTGTATTCCACCGCCATGGCCTGCATGTGCTTGGAGGTCTACTACCGATACTTGCCGATGTACAAACCAGAACAGTTTGCGAACCAATGGCTACCAGCACGAAGATAGCGTTCGACATGCCATCATTGGATGGTGTATAATCGTCGAAAACACAAATAATGCCTCGTTCAATTTGCCGCTCGGCCTGTCCATCATGACCACTCCCGTTCAAATGCAACTCTCTCGCATCATTATTAGCGAGATCAGCGACAACCAAGTTATCTATTTGAAGGAGATCGATGGCGATCGGCAGTTTCCCATTTTGATTGGGATTTTCGAAGCCACGAGCATCGACCGACGGGTCAAAGCCAAATCGGTTCCTCCTCGTCCGTTGACTCACGATTTGATTGTAAACATCGCCGAAGCATTGGGCGCCACCGTCGAAAGCGTGGTGATTTCGGACTTGCAGGAGCAAACCTACTTCGCCCAACTGCGATTGAAACGAGGTGACGAAACGATCGAAATTGATTCTCGCCCATCGGATGCGATTGCCGTTGCGGTTACCTTTCAGCCTCCACTACCGATATTTGTTAGCAAAGAGGTATTGGAAAAGGTTACGGACAAGTCGTAATGGATCCGAAGTCCTCTTCGCCTCGCAAGACCAAGCGCATTCCGTTTAAAGTCGATATCGCTGGCGTTATCGAAATCATGGGTACGTCGCTTTATAGCCATCCCAACACGCCCGTCCGAGAGCTTTTGCAAAACGCTCACGACGCCATCATGCGGCGGCGTGCTCGCGATCTATCTTACCAAGGTCGCATTGATGTATTGCAAGACTCCGCCGCTCGCACACTGACGTTTATCGACGATGGAATCGGACTGTCATCGAATGAAGCAGAGGACTATTTGGGGACATTAGGGATTGGGATCACCGGGCTCATCAAGAAGGGGGCGACTGACGCGTTTGATATCTCCATGCATTCGAACAAGAGGGATGGGAGCAATCTTATCGGGCAATTTGGAATAGGGCTATTTTCCGCCTTTATGTTGGCCGACAAGATTGTGGTCGAGAGTCTTCGATTCGAAGGGGAGGAAGCCGTGCGATGGGAAGCGGGCGCGGGCACCGATATCGAACTTGGGACCTCCAACCGCACTGCAGTGGGAACATCCGTCACGCTGCAATTGAAAGCCAACTACGCCGTATTTGCAGATGATGCCGAGTTGCTTGAATCAGGTATCAAGCAGTATGCAGATTTCTTGCCGATCCCGATCCACCTGAACCATTCGAGTGCACGATCGAATTTGATCCAAGCATCGTGGCTTGAGCCGACACCGGATAGCGATGCCGTCGAGGAACAGATCTCGTCGTACTTTGGCGAGACGCCACTAGACGTGATTTTGATAGCGGTTGAAGCGCCGGTGGCGATTAAGGGAGCGCTCTATGTTTCGCCGCAGCGGACCCCTGGTTTTGCGGACGATGCAACGATCGCTGTAAGTGTTCGGCGGATGGTGATATCTCGACATATTCGAGAATTGGTTCCGGTTTGGGCGCCGTTTCTTCGCGGGGTGCTTGAGCTCCCGAATTGCTCACCGACATCGAACCGAGAAGATCTGGTTCGCGACGCGATTTTCGATTCGGTTTGCGATTCGATATCGGATGAAATCTACGTTCACTTCGACGAACTAACCCGCAACCATCCACATCGTTGGCAGTCGATCTTGCACTGGCATCGTTACACTTTCGCGGGAATGGCAATTCATGATGAGAAGCTCCGCTTGCTTTTGCAATCTACTTATAAATTCATCACATCGCACGGGGAGTTAACCGTCGAGCAGATCCTGAGTCGTAGCCGATCGGATGCATTGGTCGAGGACGAAGCGGACTACGTGGTTTGGTATAACGCGGATCGGCGGCAAGAAGCGTGGCTCAATGAGTTTTTTGCTAACGGCTCAACGCCATGTGTCCATACGCTTCGAAGCTTCGAAGAGACCTTGCTAGCCGCGATGCTCGGCGAGATGACGCTAGAGCAAGTCGATTTAAGGGCAGCAAGTCCATCCTCCGAAAAGTTTTGCGAATCAATTCTTGGATTGGAGGAACGAGTGGATGCCTCGGAGGAATGGCAAAGTTTCTTTGAATCGCTTGACTCCAATATTTTTGTCGCATCTACGCCGAACAATCAGCCAGTCATGGCCTTTGTCAACGAAAGGTATGAGCTTTCAAAAACCTTCGATGAGTTGCGAGAGAATGGTGAGCTGCCCAGGGGCTTTCAACGCTTGATCGATCAGCACTTCCAACGAAGTCCGGCGGGAAAGAACGAGATCATTTTGAACACTCAGCATCGGCTCGTTCGACGTACGCTCGAGCAGGGGATAACTAGTCCATTGGCGAATGTGCTGAGAATCCTGGTGATCGCAGCGCTTAGCAAAGCCGGTGCTCGCATCCAGACCGCTGCGCAGGAACTGCAATCCGAAGATTTAGAAGCGATTGCCGACGCGCTCTGATCTGGCCTGTCGCCTGACACTGCTCAATAGCAAAGTATTGTCGTTTACACTGTCTGTGTCGATTTTTCGACTTTGCGATTGTCTTTGTGCCTTTGAATGAAGCGAACGGATCCAATTGAACACGCCGACTGGGTGTGAAATCGCCATGGTATCTCGCGAGGGCAAAGATACCGGACAAGCTCCCATACTTTTACCAATCCTGCCCTGCCGCTCTGTAAATCGCGATTCAACTAGATTAAGAAGTAGAGAAATACCCCGGCCTGGTGCAGTGAGGCGGACACTACAGACAGGCCGATGGGGTACCTCTGCAGTCGGCGTACCGACGCAAAATCAAATAACTGCGACACGTGTATTAAAACATCGTGAGCGTGGAGGACGTGGAATTGCTCCCGCGACACTCCGCCACTCAGTCGACGTTGGGTAGAACAAGACTTTGCCCAACAAACGGGCAAAAACTCATCGACGAGACAGAATGCAATGTTTGTGCCAAACAGCGTTTCAAGGCGTGGAAGATGCGAAAGTAAGGGTGACAATTGGCGTATTATGGTTAAGCTATTGCGAATTGAGGGGGAAAGCAGGTCGCTCAAGCCCACGAGCAACTGCCGGATCGCATGCATGTGAGGCTTCTGCCTAAATTTGCGGCACCATGATTCGTGAACCTCTTTTTCCGCTGGATTGTCAAGCTTGCACGCTCTCGGATCGACCTAATTTTCCATTCCGCTGACAAAAACTGATTCATGACGAATTCATTATCGAACACGCCAAGAGATATTACGATCTTCGACACGACATTGCGAGACGGCGAGCAGTCGCCGGGCGCGAGTATGAATTTGTCTGAGAAACTCGAGGTTGCTCAAGCGTTAGCCAACCTGGGGGTCGATGTGATGGAGGCTGGGTTCCCAATCGCTTCGCCAGGTGACTTTGAAGCGGTCCGTGAAATTGCGACCACTATTCGGGGGCCGATCATTTGCGGATTGGCCCGATGCAATGATGGTGATATCGATCGCGCTTGGGAAGCGTTGCAAAAGGCTCAGAAAGCACGAATCCACGTCTTTCTTGCGACCAGCGCGATCCATCGCGAATTCAAACTGAGGATGACGCAGGATGAGATCATTGCGAGAGCGGTCAAGGGAGTCGAACGGGCCGTTTCCTACTGCGATGATGTTGAGTTCTCTGCGGAAGACGCGGCAAGGACCGAAATCGACTTCCTTTGCCGTGTTGTCGAGGCCGCTATCAAGGCAGGCGCGACCACCATCAACGTTCCGGATACCGTCGGGTACACCACACCCAATGAAATGTACGCACGCATCGAGGCGCTCATCAATCGTGTGCCGAACATCGACAAAGCCGTGTTGAGCTGCCATTGCCATGACGACTTAGGTATGGCGGTCGCAAATTCATTGGCTGCAGTTCAAGCGGGAGCTGGTCAAATCGAGTGCACAATCAACGGCATCGGCGAGCGCGCTGGAAACTGCTCGCTAGAAGAAGTCGTAATGGCCATGCGTACGCGACAAGAAATGTATAATACTCGCACGCGAATTGTTACTGAACGCTTGGTTCCAATCAGCCGATTACTTTGCAAGATCACGGGACTGGATGTGCAGCGCAACAAAGCCGTTGTCGGGCGCAATGCCTTTGCACATGAGTCGGGCATTCATCAGGACGGTATGCTAAAGGAAC
>JBBRGW010000302.1:0-5568 GCA_038223525.1 Pirellulales bacterium | reverse complement strand
GGTAGTATCGATAGAGCTCTTGAAAATCGCGTTGGAAGGTGGCATTCAACTGTGGGTCTAGCGACTCTTGACGAGCATGCTGGCCATCGAAACGATAGTAAGCCAATACGTCGGAGGGAGCGATCTCTGTTTTGAGGCCGAACTGAACGTTGTATCCCAACAGGATGTGTGTGTCGGTTGCAAAGAGATCCCGAGGAATGCAGTTATGGTCCGTGGTAACATGCGTGGTCGAATTCAGCCGAGTTTGAATGCTGCCAAAAACGGCGGCCCGTTCGCTATGCAGCTTCTCAAATCGTTGGCGCAAATCATCGGCTGATTCGCGCAATCGATTGCGAAGCACTTCATAGGTTCCAGATGCCAAAGCGGATTCGGTCATTGATGTTTCGCTGAGTGTAGCACGACGCTCGCTGCCGTGATTTTGATGCCGTGACTCTCGGCATGGATCGCCGAGTACCCTTTCAGGCCCAATCCCATCGGTAATTGGGCACCGCGATCTAGAATAGTCTCTTCGCGGTCTGTTTTGCAGGCTCGAGGTTTATTTGGCGGGCGGCAATATGAGAATTAACCATAATGGAATTCGCCAGAATTCTTCAGTGCTTGGAACGCTGGCGAGTTCCACTGCAGGCTCATGGCACTGCGGGCGCATGGCACTGCGGGCGCATGGCCTTACACGTACCTGCCATCGCTGTCGTCTAAAAACGACAGTTCAATCAGGATTCACCTCCGCATCCTGCGGAAGAGAGGCTCACAGCATTTTTGATCGAATCCGCGCCTTGTTGGCTTGATCGTCGGGCCAATTACCCCAACACAGGTCCTTTTAAGCGAGCGGCAGGCTGTGTTATATCAGTCGTAGTTTGGGACCATTGTCCCGAACGAATCAACGGACGGGACAATGGTCCCATCCTACGGTACTTTTCATTCTGCCGATCGCCTAAAGGTATTCATAGGATTGCACCTCAGCGGCTTTGAACGATACTAGATCAACAATTTCGCTTTTAGATTGCAGTTCGCAACGGTGTCCCCTGGTTATTGTTATGTTTGAATTCCTTTCTTCACTTTTTGCAGCACCGGTTTTCCCGGCCACGATCATGATGGGATTTCTGGTCGTGTGGAGCTTATTTACTATTGTGGTTGGTGGATTGGATAGTCACCTTGCTGCATCATGGCATCTTCACAATCCCTTTTCTGGCGAACACCCTTTTCCTGGCGGACATACGGACGGCGAGGGATTGACCCATTCGATTACGCACGCTTTGGGCGATGCGATGGGGAGCGTGATTCTTGCCCCGGCGAAATGGTTAAACCTACAGCAACTTCCGATCGTTTTGTGGGCCGGCATCTTCACACTCGATTGGTGGGCGGCATCCATCCTGCTTTGGAACACCCTCGATGTCGCCTACTTCAAGGAGCCTGGCTCATTCATTATTTCCATGTTGATTGTAAGAAATTTAATATTGGGACTGCTTGCAACCAAATTGATCACACAGCCGATGCGGGGACTGTTCGATACCACTGAACTATCGTCCGTATCCTTGGTCGGCGAGGAAGCTGAGATCAGCTCCTTGGACGCAACCCCCGAAAGCGGACAAGTGAAATTCAAGACCGGCAGCGCACCGCTCCTGCTCAACGTACGAACCGATGGGCCGCATTTGCCCAAAGGGACTCGAGTCTGGCTAACTCACTACGACAAACAAAAGCGCATTTATATTGTCTCCGCAACGACGACTACATCGACCAACGCATCGAACCCTTCTTCGACTGGACCCGGACCATGACCTTTATGATTTCGCTGTTATCCATTGCCTTTGTGGCATTGCTATTCTTATTCTCGCTTGCAGTCATTGCTGGCAAGTTCTACGTCAAGGTCGGGCCAGACGAAGCGATTGTAAAAACGGGGATGGGGGGGCTCAAAGTGGTCATCGACGGTGGAGCTTTGATATGGCCTGTTATTCATCGTTATGAAAAGATGGACCTCACGCTGAAGAGTTTCGAGATCGCACGCGAGGGCTCCGAGGGACTCATCTGCAAAGACAACATTCGCGCCGACATCAAAACAGCTTTCTTCATTCGTGTCGACAAGACGGCCGAAGAGATCAAGGAGGTGGCTCAATCCATCGGATGCAAGCGCGCTTCGCAAATCGAAACGATGCGAGAACTGTTCGACGCGAAGTTCTCCGAAGCGCTCAAGACAGTGGGCAAGCAATTCGAATTCGTTGAACTCTACGACAAGCGGGACAAGTTCAAGAACGAGATCCTCAAAGTCATCGGCACCGACTTGAACGGCTACCGACTGGACGACTGCGCTATCGACTACTTAGAACAAACACGGCTCGAACTGCTTAATCCCAACAACATCCTCGATGCCGAGGGGATCAAGAAGATCACCGAGTTAACGTCTCAGGAAAAGATCAAAGAGAATCACTTCACACGCGAACGGGAAAAGACCCTCAAGAAACAAGACGTCGAAGCCCAGGAAGCGATCCTCGAACTCGAGCGCCAAAGGATCGAGGCGACCGAGCGGCAGAAACGAGAGGTGGCCGAAATACAAGCCCGCGAGAATGCCACCGCCACCAAAGCCCGCGAAGAAAACCGACTCGAGGGAGAACGATCGCGTATCCATACCGAGGAGGAGATCGGGATCGCCACGCAAAACAAAGATCGAACAATTCTCGTCGCACAGCGCAATAAAGAACGTGCCGACGGTGTGGAACTAGAGCGAATCCAACGCGATCGCGAACTGGAGGTCACCGAGCGCGAACGGGTCGTCGGTCTTGCCAATGTCGAAAAGGAAAAGGCCCTCGAGACCGAGCTTCGCAACATCCAAGAAGTGATTCGCGAGCGTGTGACCGTCGAGCGATCCGTCGTCGAAGAAAAACAGAAGATGCTCGACACGGAAGCGTTCGCCACCGCCGATCGCACGAAACGAATCCAAGTGACGGCTGCAGAAATGGCGGCCGAACAATCGCTCGTCAAAGAAATCAAAGCGGCTGAAGCCAAGCTTAAGTCGGCCGAAAGCCAAACCGCGCAGATTCGCCTCGAGGCCGATGCAGGTCGCGACCAAGCCGAAAAGCGGGCTTCCGGTATGAAGCTGATGGCCGACGCTTCGCGTGCCGAATTCGCCGCCCAGGGGTTGGCCGAAGTGGAGGTCATGACTGCCAGAGCAGCCGCAACCCAAGACCAGGGAATGGCCGAGGCGAAAGTTCTACGCGAAAAGTACACGTCGGAAGCGCAGGGTATAACCGAGAAAGCCAACGCGATGAAGATCTTCGACACTGTTGGGAAAGAGCATGAGGAGTTCAAGCTGCGGCTAGAAAAGGACAAGCAGATAGAGATCGCTTCGATTTCGGCCCAGAAGTCGATCGCGGAAAGCCAAGCGTTGGTTATGAGCGAAGCGCTTCGCTCGGCCAAGATCGACATTATCGGTGGCGATGGCAAATTCTTTGATCAGATCAGCGCTGCGGTACAAGGGGGCAAGATGATCGACCGCTTTGTTCTTAGTTCCAAGGTCGCGACCGACGTCAAAGATACGTTCTTTACCGGCAACCCGGAACAGTTTAAGGAACGAGTCGGTAGCTTGCTGAAACAATTCCACCTGGACTCAGGCGATATCAAGGACCTGAGCGTTGCAGCTCTGATCGCCAAATTGCTGTCAAGCGGCGGCAGTGAAAGTGTTCGCAATCAATTGGTCCAACTGCTCGGCCTTGCTGGCTCGCTCAACGTAGCGGACAAACCAGTTGGCAAATTTCTCGGCGAATAGTTCTATCAAGCCAGAGTTTCTTCGAACCACTCGACGCGATTCGTACCCTCCCATAGCCTCAACGCTTCGAATTATTTCTAAATCGTGTTTGCGATGCAAAGGTCACTCTCGGCAAGAGTGACCTACCGTAGGTCGCACCTGCCGGGTGCGACTCCATACCCTCGACGCCCCCTGCGACTCTTTTGGCGTTTACTTTGCTCTCATCGACCGTCGCTCGATCGTTCTGACCGAGAAATCACACGCGCCCCCCTGGGGTGGTGCTGAGATTTATTCGAAAATTTTTATCTTGGCTGCAGCCGTTATGGTGACCTTATTCGCTCTCGCAATGGAAACTTAGCCCGCCTTATCCATTGAGAGCACAATTGCGTTCCTATGCCAATGTTGATCTCCAACACCATACCGCTAGACTAATCACAACTTGCGTTTTGAAACATAGCCCACGCCTCTAGCAAGAGTTCAAGAAAATTTTCGTTAGGTTTGCCGCACCTACTCTTTGCGACCTACAGTTCCTGCGGTTTCAGACCTGATTTTGTAACCAAGCAGAGGCTTTTCGGAATAAGTCTCCCTACTTTCAATTCCATGGGTGTGACCCAGGGGAACGAAGTGCGCCCGCCATTGGCAGGTGTCTACACCGCACAGGATTGAATCAATCCGTGTTGCAAGTAAATGAGCGGTTAGCTGCTGTCGAAATTTGGCAACCACTGGCCACTTGTCTTGCAGTGAAAGATTGCTTCGTAAAGGCCAATCCAAATTTTAAGAGACAGAACTTCGAAGCAGCAATAAATTCTTTTGCCCGTGGCCAAAGTTGTGTTCCAAGTTGTGACCCTAGTTCTTTAGTGTACTGAATGTCTCATTCTCGATCTTCCAACGTGCGTGTCCGCCTCGAACCAACTTAGGCACGTTTTCAGGGGTTACTTCCAACTGCGTGACCCAGCTATACCGCTGGGTTACGGCAAGCTGATCATAGAATTCCGTGTGCTGAATGAACTTGACGGCAATGTCCGGGAGTGAGGCGTTGAGTTGCAAATGGTCATGCCACTGCGTCTGAGTTTCTGGCGAACTTCCGTTGACTTCAACGGACAGATTCTTTATTTGCCCCAATTCATTCATCTTCATGAAGTTATCGAACAATAACGTATGGTCCCCAGGCTTAGCGCCCAAAAGAATCTCGAAGTTCAACGAGATTAGATCTTGGATATGCGGTCCATTGCTGGCTAATCCTTCTTCGATGACGATGCACTTTAACTTGGGAGTCGGGACCCGACCGATCATCGATTGCGGCGACTACGATCAGGAGTACATCAAAGAGCATCCCGAGGTGTTCGAATTGTATCAGTATGTCAGGCCGGGCATTACAGGCCTCTGGCAAGTCTCCGGCCGCAACCATACGTCGTACGAACAACGCATTCATTTCGGCCGACTGTACCTGCACAACTGGTCCGTCATGATGGACGTCTTCATTCTCTGGCGCACGATCAAGACGGCGGTCTTCCGAGAAGGCGCCTACTGATCGCCGAAGCTAAACACCTCGGATAAATCATTGGGTTTAGGCAAGCGGCAGAAAAAAATCTACCCATCGCGCAATAACCCGTAGTGGAACTCGCCAGAGTTCCCTTCGCTGCAGGAATTCTGGCGAATCCCACTACAGTAAAATCCCCCGCCCTCCGCCTTTTCTCCTACGCTGTGAAGCATATGTAAACCGTGTCTATCAGGCAAAAGTCACGCTCGGCAAGAGTGACCTACCGTAGGTCGCACCTGCCGGGTGCGACTTTGCCGCTAGATCAATGTTTTCGTTGATAAAAATGCTTCAC
>JBBRGW010000301.1:0-5578 GCA_038223525.1 Pirellulales bacterium | reverse complement strand
TGATCTGCTGCTACTCGAAAATAAGAGCGAAGACAATACAGTATCCCTTGCCGAAGCATTCAATGATTCCAGGATAAGAATATTCCCGTCCGACAGACAGTTATCAATCGAGGAGAATTGGCAACGCGCAGTGACAATTTCCAAGAACGATTTCATGACAATTACTGGGCATGACGATTTGTTCGACAGGGATTACCTACGAGTGATGGACAAACTAGTACGCAGTTACCCTGACGCATCGTTATATCAATCCCATTTCCGCTATGTCGATTGTAAGGGTACGGTAATTGGCAATTGCACGCCGATGGATGAAATCATGCCCCCTGCGGTAGCCATCCGCAATTTCATTTCGGGTAAAACCGATGTGATCGGTACGGGGTTTCTTATGCGTAGCAAGGATTTTGAAGCTACAGGTGGTATGTCTGCGTATCCTAATTTATTGTTTGCGGATATGGAGATGTGGATGGAGCTATCTCGCAAAAGTTTCCTTGCAGTGGAGCCTTGCGAATTGTTTTCGTACCGCAAACATTCTGCCTCAACCACATCGGGAACGCCGGACGCTAGGCTGCTTGCCGCCTTCACGATGATGGTGCGATATCTTTCGGAACTGCAAAGAAAGGAACCTTCTTTAGCAGAGGTCATTCAATCCAGCGGGCAAGTTCTTTTGCTGCAATACTGCGTTGGGTTGACCCACAGCGTTCTGTGCAAACCCCGAGAGCATAGAAAGACACCGCACGTAGGGGAAATCATCGAAACTTTTCGCGATTTTGCTCGACAGTTGGGGATAACGGACTTTGAACCGCTTTCTCATCTGAAATTAAGGGTTGCGAACGCCATCGATAGGAACTCGTTGCTACACCGACTTTTTATTTGGTTTTCCCCAATCCGA
This sequence comes from Pirellulales bacterium, assembly GCA_038223525.1. GTDB lineage: Bacteria > Planctomycetota > Planctomycetia > Pirellulales > Pirellulaceae > JBKCUI01. Next base: position 4,689 of record JBBRGW010000301.1, on the reverse strand, counting down.
CTTCATAGCACGAAAGTAACGCCACGGCAAAACAATATCGTTACGCGAGCACGCCCCTCAATAAATTCCGAAAACGCGAAGCAGCCATAGCGGTGCCAGGTAGCTCTCTAAACGTGTTTTTGGCATTGGTAAATCGCGTTACGAAACCCCTCTTTCAACAAAACCCGCCCCACCACCCAAATTTGCATTTTTGTTCTGTTGTTCGAGGCGGAGCTCTAGGTTATTCTGTGCAATCCATCGCACAACCCTCAACATTGATATTACCCCACCTGACGTTTCCCACATCATGGATCAACTTCTTGACCAAGTCACGACACATCCCGCCGAATCGCGATTATCGCGGCATCCAACTTCGAAATCGCTTGTTAAGCAAAAGGCCTTAACACTTAGGCGGATAGGCAAAAATTATTACCGTCAGATTGCCAGAGTCGCCGCGTCCAAGATCATGGCTGATTCGTTTGCTACATTGCTTTCTGTCTTGTTGGCATTTTTAGTGGTTTCAACAACGGGCATAGAAATCAACCACTTTGTTCCTTTCGCGGTGTGCGCGATACTCGTCAATTTGACCTCGGTATGGTCCGTAGGTCTGTATCCAGGGATTGGTATTCATCCAGCCAATGAGATGAAGTTGCTCGTGAAGAGCGCGACTGTTTCGCACCTCTGTTTGTTTGCGGTGCTTTTCACAACGACTTCCATCTACTCGCCTGAAATTCCGATTCTTGGTTCACCCTATGTTCGAATGCTCGGGATTGCACTGCCGCTGTTTTTTGTATTGGGTCCACTTGCTCGTACGTTTACTGGAAAGTTGCTTGCGCGTTCACGCTTGTCGATTCCTTTTTACTTTGTTGGGGATCGAAGCGATGTTTTTCAAATCTATCAAAACATGTATCTCTTTGGACAAGACATTTTGGAACCAGTGGGCCGTTTTGTGCAAGAATTGTCTGTCGAGGATGCTATTTCCGCAGACGAACGAATGGCTTTTGACGATGATTTCGAGCGGGCTTTCGAACGCAAGGCAGTCTTTCAGGGAACCACAGACGAGATTTTAGATTCCGCACTACGAGACGATGTCTATTGGTTGTTTGTAGTGCGGGGTGGGGCCGAAACAGCACGGCAGGATATATCAATTCCACGTAATTTTTTCCCGCAGCTGATAGAGATGAGCTCTGCGGACTTGAGCGGTCTCACGAGGGGGCAAATGATGAATTTCGGAGCAGCCACCGGAATTCGAGTGGAAGAGTGTCTTTTGCTGCCATCGTCACGTGTTGTGAAGCGGGCCATTGACATGGCGGTCTCGTTGGGTGCGTTGATTTTTCTTTTGCCACTCCTGATTTTCATTTGCATCGCGATCAAGTTAACTAGCCGCGGGCCGATCTTTTTTTCGCAGGAACGTATTGGGCTGCACGGAGTTCGATTCCGGGCATGGAAATTTCGATCCATGGTCATGAACGCTACTGCTGTGTTGGGCGAGTACCTTGATAAGCACCCTGAGATGCGTACGGAGTGGGCTCAGGAGCAAAAACTACGAAACGATCCCCGCATCACTCGCATTGGTAGGCTGATGCGCCGAACGAGCCTAGACGAACTGCCTCAACTCTGGAATGTTTTAGTTGGGGAGATGAGTTTGGTCGGGCCTCGCCCCATTGTGGCTTCGGAGGTCGCCAAATACGGATCGACGTTTGACGACTACATCAGGGTGGTGCCTGGAATTACCGGCCTTTGGCAGATATCTGGACGCAGTAACACCACCTATTCGCAGAGGCTAGTTCTCGACAGGTTTTACGTTAGGAATTGGTCGGTTTGGTTCGACATCTATATACTGTTTAGAACGTTTAAAACGGTCGCGACCTGCGAGGGTGCCCGTTGATGAAATGGACGCTGGAAGTCTGATTTCGTAGCGATTCCGCTTAGTTCTCGCCGAATACATTGCTGCTTTGCCATCATCGAACTATTGTGTTGTACACGATCGAGTGGCGCAATTCTGCGTGAATTGTATGTTCAACGGAAATCGCCGCCCCTGAGACCGACAATTCGAAGATGGATTTACATCCCAAAAGTAAGCTGGACGAGCATTTGAATCAAAACGCGCGAGCCGGCAACTCCAGGCTTCAAATAGCGTTTGCATCTAGCGGGTACATTGATCCAACTCGCATTGATTCCTGGTCAGGGCTTCCCTACTTCATATGGCATTGTCTGCAGAAGCAGGGCGCGGACCTAACCCTGATTCCGCTGGCCAGTGACCGCGGCAGGATTTTGCGAACGCTCAAGTTTGCAGTAGCGAAAATTCTTTTTCGCAAGAGATACCTTCGCGATCGCGATTCTGGATTGCTTCGATCCTATGCGAGACAAATCGAAGCAGCGTTAGAGGGCGGCAAGTTTGATTTTCTTTTCTGCGCTGGGACTGCGGAAATCGCTTTTGTGCAGACGACGGTGCCAATTGCGTTTTGGGTCGACGCATCCTTCGCGGGGATGTTGAATTTTTACGATTCATTTACGAGACTGCAGGAGATCAGTATTCGCGAGGGCAACGCCGCTGACACCGCCGTGCTTGAACGAGCGACCTTGGCGATTTACTCTTCGAACTGGGCTGCGGATACAGCGAGGTCGAACTATTCTGTTGCTCCTAACAAATTGCATGTGGTGCGTTTCGGTGCGAACCTCAAGGATGCCCCATCGACCAGTGAGATTCAGGCCATCATCGATCAACGCGAGCAGGAGACATGCCGTTTGCTATGGATAGGCGTGGATTGGCATCGAAAGGGCGCTGACATCGCGTTGCTGACATTGAATTCGCTCGAGAAGTTGGGGGTTCGCGCTCGGCTTACGATCATCGGTTGTCAAGCGCCGACCGAAACGCGATTACCTAGCAACGTCGAGGTGCTAGGCTTTGTTAATAAGGGAACTGCAGAGGGCAAAGAGCTAATTGAACGCCATTTAAAGGAGTCCCATATATTTTTCATGCCTAGTCGAGCAGAAGCATATGGTCTCGTTTTTTGTGAGGCGAGTGCGTTCGGACTGCCTTGCATTGCAACGGACGTGGGGGGAGTTTCTTCGATTGTCGAAAATGGAATCAATGGATGGCTATTACCGTTGGATGCCTCTGCCGACGACTATGCAATACGGATCAAGGAGTTGTTTTGCGACCGAGAATCGTACCGAACGACAGCAAGAAATGGGCGTCGGCTTTTCGATGAGCGTCTCAATTGGGATGTGGCAGGTAGTCAAGTCATTGCCTTAATGCGAAAGCACCTCGAAAAAAAACATGACCACAGCTGAGATAAAACAGGAAGGAATTCGAAGACGAGAGCGATCGATACTCGCGTTTTTCTCTACCTCTGTGGTTTCGCGCGCGATTGGGATTGGGTGCGTCATGGTTCAAATCCCCATTGCATTGCATCATCTTGGAAATGAGGCCTTTGGACTTTGGGTCACCCTTTTCAGCCTTGGATTTATTCTCGCCTTTTCCGATTTCGGAGTCGGCCTAGGGATTCAAAACAGGATTGCTGACGCACTTGGTAAAAGCGATCTTGCTGCGTCGAAACGTATTTTCAATACCGGAATGATCTTCTTGATTGCAGTTACATTGCTGCTGATCGGGGGATGCTCCTTGGTTGCTGCATTTGTCGATTTTCCGAAACTGCTTCAAGTCACGGATCCGATCGTCTCTAAGGAAACTGGAACGGCCGTTTTCGCGACAGCGATCTTGTGGTGTCTAAACATTCCGCTCGGCGTCGGCCAGCGCATCGCTTATGCATCGCAGCTTGGCTGGGCTCATAACGTGGCTCAGTCGGTTTCACAGGTTCTATTTTTTGGATGCGTTGTCTGGGGTGCTTCCTTGAAATTGCCGCTGACTGCATTTTGCCTGTTAACGTTTTCGAGTTCGATAATAGTGAATGCGCTCTTTTTCATCTATCTTTTGAGACGCCTAAACTGGCTTTCCTTTTCTCTTCGCCATTTCGAATTTTCTTTGCTAGGTGAATTAGGACATGTGGGCTTCTTTTTCTCCTTACAGCAGATCGCCACCGTTGTCCTCTTTGCGGCGCCTCCAATCATTTTATCTGCGGCGTTGGGCGCTGCGGAGGTCACTCCATTTAATCTAACGCAGCGTGTCCTTAATCTTTTCATAGTTCCTGCCAACGCCATCCTGATACCCATTTGGCCGGCTTATACCGAGGCCAAAGCCCGCAACGACTGGACCTGGATTCGTCGAACGCTCTGGCGTTCTCTCGGACTGGTCACCATTGTCACCGTCATTCCGATGATTGCAGTTGGGCCTTTCGTGCCGACTCTGATCGACTGGTGGACGCAGGGGGCCGCTGAGCTTCCTAACTCTGGGCTAGTTTGGTTGATGATTGCGTGGAATGCTTTGATGGTACTTCAGCAACCGTTTGGCTATTTCCTTTCGGGCATCTCAGAGATCCGTATCCCTACATTGCTTGCGATCCTTTCAACAATCGTGTCGCTGATCACGATCTACGCGCTAATTCCGAACTATGGGGTCAACGCAATCCCCATAGGGCTTATCACCGGATTTGTCCCATTTATATTTGTCGGGTGCCTTTGGCAAAGCGTCTCAATCATTGGAAAACTCTCTTCTGCTAAAACGGTTCCGGAAAGATGATTGTTTTCAAAGAATACGCTGAGATGTCATCATCGTAGAAGACCTCATCGTAGAAGACCTCAACAGAA
>JBBRGW010000300.1:0-5606 GCA_038223525.1 Pirellulales bacterium | reverse complement strand
TTTGCTCGGATTCATCGATTGGTTATCCCTTTCCAGAAAGGTGGTATGGGAGCCAACGCCTCGTCCAGAACGTTCGCTACTTTTGCGATCAGAAAGCAAAGCTGTAACCAATAGCCGTTTCCGCCACGGTCCGTTGATTTAGGGTTTTCATGTTCCAAGTGCGAGGAATGCATTTCCCAACTCTTTTAAGAGCCGCAGAGGCTGGCCTTCGCGCCATCCCAAGCCCTCGTTGCGTATTTGTATGCATCGCAGATCATTTCGAACCTAATTGGCAGAACGCTACAAATCAACTGCAAACCGAGCGCATTGAACGTTGGGTTAACGAGTATCCGATTCTCTTTGCGGGTGTCGCCGATAGCCGTGGGCGTTCACCGCAGCAATCATTCTTTTACCCTATTGAGGTCTATGACGAATGGCAAATCGAGCGGTTATGCAAGCTGGTTCGGTCCGGTCATGGAGATATCGAAATCCATTTGCACCACGATAATGACTGCTCATCGCGGTTGACGGATCTGTTGGAAATGCATCGAGACCTCTTTCATCAACGTCATGGCCTTCTGAGTCGCGACGCGAAAGGTCGGATTCGATATGGTTTCATCCATGGAAACTGGTCGCTCGACAATTCACATCCGGAAGGAAAACACTGTGGAGTCAACGATGAGATTGACGTGTTGGTGCGAACGGGATGTTATGCCGATTTCACGATGCCTGCCGCGCCGCATCCGGCCCAGACGAGCACGATCAATAGTATCTATTATGCGACAGACGATCCCAACAGACCGAAGTCCCATGATCGCGGGGCAATTGCCCAGGTCGGCAAGTCAGCACCTAACGGAAGTTTGTTGATGATTCAGGGGCCACTTCTATTATCCGTTACTCGCCAGAAGGTCCTCCCTAAAGTTCAAATTGAGAACGGGAATCTTACAGCTCGCCAACCCCCAAGCGAACGTCGTGTCAAGCGATGGCTTCAAGCGGGGGTTTCCGTGTCTGGACGCGAGGATTGGATCTTTATCAAGCTTCATACGCACGGCGCGCAGGAAGCCAACATGAAGGTGCTGCTCGGCGACCCGATGCTTCGATTGCATACTGCCCTCTCCGATCTCTCCGTGGCCAACAACTTCACGTACTACTATGTGACCGCTCGCGAGATGGCCCAGCTTGTTCATCTAGCGGAGTCAGGTGCGGAGTCTGTAGGGTTTGATCGATTGGGCTGGTAAACCCGAAGGCTTTGTCCATGTCCGACTACCGAGTGTTCAGCGACATGCCCTTTCGACGCAGTGGCCAACTTGGGTCTCGGAACGCTCGTTCCCGAGGTTGAGACCTTTCGCATGGTCTCGATTTGTGCGTTGAGTTCGTGTTGGATTTGAATCCCAAGGCAAATTTCGAGATCTTCCACCGTCTCGAATGACTTCTCGATAGGGTCATTCCCTTTCGCCTTTTGCATTTTTCTTCCCAGGGCCGTCCCTACCTCGCCAATCACATAGGGGATCGTTTGAACGAGAATTTTCAAGTCTGTAAAAAGCGATGCCGATCGGATATAAGCAACATCGAAAGCAACCTTGCTAGCAACATCTCCGACACAAGAATCGTAGCCTTGCTTGACTTGGGCCAATCCAGTAATTCCAGGGCGAACTAAATGGCGTTGATTGTAGCCAGGTATATCTTGCACCAAACTCTCGACAAACTCAGGACGTTCAGGTCTTGGTCCGACTAAATGCATATCGCCTCGGAGTACGTTCAACACTTGCGGAAGCTCATCCAAATGGGTTGCCCTCAACCATCTACCTAGTCTGGTAACGCGAACGTCCTTTCGGGAACTCCATACCGGTCCTGTATCTTTCTCTGCGTCTGGACGCATGGTTCGAAACTTCCAGATATAGAATTGCTTCTGATCCTTACCAACCCGAACTTGTCGATAAAAAACAGGCAGTCCTTCGAACACTAGCAGGCAAATCGCGATAAGGCCCAGAACAGGTAAAACGATAGCGAGAAGCGAAACAATAAAGCACCATTCGAAGATGGCCTTGAACCGAAAGTAGTTAGAGGGTTCCCAGCCAAATCGATCGTTCGAATATTGCGTTGGAAAAAGAACTTCAGACTCGGGATGTGACTTCAAGTGACCTGCGTCAAAACGGAAGCTTTGCCGAGAGCCGCAGGTGGGATCGACGGTACTCATTCGGTTGTCCTATGTTGTGGCCTTGGAATCGGTTGTCTTGATAGTTTGAACTTGTGGGGTGCTTTGATTGCAGCTGCTCGGTCGATTTGCTTGATTTGCCCCTGCATCTCAGTGACGCCAGTGAGCCCAGTGAGCCAAGTGAGCCCAGTGAGCTCAGCAAGAATCGCAGCTTCGTCTACTTCTTTTGGAACGGCAACGTGCTCTTTCCGACGAACGTCATGAACAGGGGGAGTCCAAGGCAAAGTGTCGCTGAACGCGGGGGCCACTAAGGTTCCCAAGATGGCCGAGCGTGCAGATTCCAGCTGTTCTCGCGCCGCGGACAACTCGTCGGAACGACTTGCCCCAATCACTCCTACTAACAAAGTCAGGTCCGACATCTTCGCGAGCACCACCGACTCCGGGCAAGTTAAAACGCTTGGTCCCAACAATACAATGGCTTCGTAGCGGTTCCTGACTTCCTTCAGTAACATGGGCAGGAACTTGGAAGCAGTCCAATTCCGATTTTCTTGATTACTCCCCATCTTGACGTAATCAAATCCGTAGAGAGATGAGTATGAAACGGGATGGGATAGGCTTTGCAATAGACCTTGTCCGCGCGAGGATGTTTTGTCCGCATGGCTGCGCAACTCATTGCAGCGATCGAAAGCGATTAACAGCGTCGACTTGCCAACTTGCGTAAGTGAGATAGCGATCGCGACAGAAACGGCACTTCGAGGTTCCCGATCTGATGGACTAGAAACAAATGTGATTGGGATTTTTCCATCGTCGCAAGTGAGCAGCAAAAGCTGAGCAGCGATCTCGTCCGCTCCGCGTGCAATGCTTTTGACAGTTGCGCGCCGTTTCCTACCCGTGAAACCGAAGGCCCTCATCCTTGCTCGCTTGAGAATATCGTAGGGTGAACGAACAATGCAGGATGCCCACTCCAGGTAGCCGACGCACAGGATTGCAATCACGCAACCGATCAAGGATGCCGCTGCCACCGTCTTAAGCTGCGTGGAACGATTGAGTTTTACTTCGGAGTTGGGAATTGATAGCAAGGCGACTCGGGGTTCGGCGCGTTCTTCAATTCGAAGCTCTTGGATCGTTTTCCATAGCTGATCGGCAAGTTTCTCTTGACGATCTATTTCGTGGCGAATAATTTCCAACTCGACTCCATTCGATCCGTTGGCGGCAGCGATACTCGACTCAAGTTGGGCGGATGTTTCACCAAGCTGCTTTAATTCCTGATCGATCAATTGCAGTTGCACTTCGAGTTCTTTCAACCTCACGGACGGGGAATTGTCCGTAACCAGATTCTTGAGTCGCTTTAATTCTGTCGCTTTGATTTTGTCTCGCAATTGGTTCTCTGCGGTCGAGTAGTACTGCTTCTCGTTTTGTAGACGCACGAGTTGTGGCGCGTCTTTGTTCTTAACAATCTCCTGTACTTCCTGGACCTTGATCTCGCATTGCCGAATCTGTTCTCGCAACGCGATGACCCCTGGATGCTGGTCGATTGCAGAGTTGATTTCGTCCTCAGGCAAGATTTGCATTGGAACCCTCGCCTTTCTCTCGGTCGCCAGTTGCAGTTCAACCTGTGAGCGCTGGAATCGCAACGCTCTCAGCCGTTGCGAGTTGTCACGCAGATTCTGGATCTTAAGTTGCTCGCTGATGGATAGGGATTGCGAACTGCCCGAGCCCGTTGCGTTCGCCTTGGATTGCAACAACTTCCATTGTTGCATTAGCTTCTCGTTAGCCTCCGCTGCAGTGGTCTCGAGTTCGCGCACCCGTCTCACACGGCTGAACCGGAGTTGCGAAGTGATGTGGGCGAGGTAAGCGTGAGCTACGGATTGCGATACGAGCGAAGCCACTTCGGCGGTTCGGCTAGATGCGACGATTGTCATCGTGTCCGAGCCAGTTGCGATCTCTGCTTTGATTTGATTCCTAAGCCAGTCGACAGATCCTGGAAGGTTGTTTTTAACAAAAAAACTATTTAATGGTTCGTTCAACAAGGCTTGCGAAAGTGTTTGTTCGAGCGTCACAAGAGCTGGTTGTGCCCGAACGAACTCGGCATCCTCCGACCGGGATTGCTGAGTCGTAAGCAAGTAGTTTTCTCGCTGCAATATCCGAACGGACGACGTACTTTTGTACTGGGCAGGAACGGCGACGATAGCGCACAATCCAAGTACCAGAGCTGTGCAGAGAGAACAAAAGAGGGTGGTCCATAGACGATTGCTTGACGCGATCGCGAGGTGGCTAAGCTCTGGAAAGTCATATTCGGGACTTGCCGTTTTCACCTGCTCATAGAGTTTGGGAGTCATGCATCCATCCGTCGTTCCGTCGTATGCCGTCTAACAAAAAGCTGGATGGTGATCGAGGCATCTCGAATCACAAAGACCGCAAGGCACATGTGTGCAACCTTTAGTTGCTTTGATCGGTCGGACGCAAAAGTGTGCAACAGAGAAACGGGTCGACTGAGATTTTCCAGAACACTTAGATTTCTGAGCACACTTGATATGCCAGGAATATCGGTTCGAAACCGGATAAGCGAAGCAGGCGAACCCAAATGGAGTGTTCCAGGCCGGGTGGAAACGAGCGATTAATAGGATTCTCCGTAGGTAAAATGTGCAAAGTCGAACTTAGAGAATTGAAAACAATTTCATTACTTCGAATTAAATGCAAAAGTGTAGATAGTCGGATTTAGGACATGCAAGTCACTACGGATTGAATCTTAAGGCAAACTGGCTACCGACAAGCCGGGCGAACGTCACAGTCAGCCCAATCCGTCCATAACACCAAAGGATTTCCAAAGAGGTTTTGACATGAAAACTAAAAGAACCGTTCTGCATGTGGATGACGATCAAGCAATGTTGGACATTGTCCGAACCTCCTTGAAAAAGAAGGGGTATGAAGTTGTCTCGATTGTCGATCCGAGAAATGCGCTCGATGCGTTGGCCGATTGCGCAGCAAGGATTGTAATTTTGGATATCGACATGCCGGGGATCGACGGGCTTACTCTTCTCAGGGAGATCAAGCAGCGCGATGCTGGGATTCACGTAATCATGTTGACGGGTATGGTATCGATGGGCACGATACTCAAGGCAACCGGTCTTGGCGCTCAAGAATGCGTCTTTAAGCCTATCAAGGATTTGAAGGATATCGGTGAGGCGGTCGATCGATGCTTCAACAACATAGAAAGCTGGTGGGCGGCGCTTCGCGAATGGATGGAGCGAAAGAACGAAGCTACCTTTCGAGACGCTTCCTACGGAGTGCCTTCAACCAAAACGTTAACGCGTCTCTAGCCCCAATCCGATTTCGGCTTGTCTTCTCGGTAGGACAACGTCGCCTAAATGACAACGTCGCCTAAATGACAACGTCGCCTAATTGCACGGTAACAATCGTCGTTGCGTGCGTTTCGTTTCGCCATCGTTGCTTCGGGTCAACCCACCATCGA
>JBBRGW010000299.1:0-5617 GCA_038223525.1 Pirellulales bacterium | reverse complement strand
AACGGCGTACCTGTTGTCGCTATGCAAGGCAGAGCTCATCTTTACGAAGGCTGGACAGCCGCAAAAGCCACCTTTCCGGTCCGGTGCATGCACTCGCTCGGCATCGAGTCGCTTATCGTTTCCAATGCGTCGGGAGGGATTAACCCTCGATTTGTAAGCGGACAAGTAGTGCTCATCGACAATCACATTGACTGGATGAATCGCACTGGCATCAACGCGTCCGAGGCAGACAATGGTGCAGCCGCACTAGGGATAGCACATCGCGCTGGCGATCCATATGATTTGAATTTGATTAGCTTGGCAGAACAACAGGCTGTCAAACTTGGATTCGCTTTGGCCCGAGGAACTTATCTTGCAACGCTTGGCCCAAACTACGAAACGCGCGCCGAATATCGGATGTTTTCTAAGTTGGGAGCCGATATGGTTGGCATGAGTACAGTCCCAGAAGTCGTCTTGGCCAATCAACTTGGTATTCGCGTTTTAGCCTTTTCGATCGTTACTAATGTAGCGACCCCCGATGAGCAATCGGTCACCGACCACCAAGACGTATTGGACTGGTCACGCAAAGCACAGGATCAATTGGTCCCGCTGATCGAAAGCCTCCTTGCGGACACCAAGTGGCACACTTGATAGAAGCGATACACGCTGGGCTCACTGGACTAAGGAGCTAAGTCACTCCGGACGCAAATGCAGTCGCATAGCTCCGGCAATGGGAGATCGTGATCATCACTTCACGGATGCCCCGATCCCTTGCGATCTCAGCCGCCTTGCCCGTCATCTTGATCATCGGAGCTCCGGAAACTTCGTTCACCACCTCGACATCGGTCCACTGAATCCCCTTGGCCCAGCCAGTTCCAAGCACTTTCAATACGGCTTCTTTAGCAGCCCACCGTCCGGCGTAGTGCTGAGTGGCGGCTTTGCGGGACGAGCAGTAAACGATCTCTTTTTGCGTGAACACGCGCTGCAAAAAGACTTCGCCATGCTTTTCGATCATTTGTGCAATTCGGACGCATTCAATAATGTCAGTTCCAATGCTGATCAAGTTTCCAGGCAATTCGTTCGGCATTTTGCGGTTGTGTTTCATTCTTCTTGAGGCGATCGGCTGGCTGTGAGACGCCGGTACATGAGAGGGTGAGGCGGTGAGGCTCCTACCGCACTATAACATAGCCCTCGGGAAATTGAGTCTTTAAGCGGCAAGCCGACGGTTGATCGTAGCTTCCTAACATAGTTGCACGACGTTCCTAGGCTGTGATTTTATTATCGTCGCCTTTCGGTCCGCGAAAGTACGCCACACTAACGCTACTTGCGCGGAGCAAAAGGCGACAATGCTTTGCACCTCGCGAATAAAATCACAGCCTCTCCGCGCCGTGATTCAGTGATTCATGCGACGCGGAGCGTCGCACAACAAAGAGGGCAACCGTTGGCGAAACGAAAAAAGCGGGCCTTGCGGTCCGCTCTTGTGGTTCCATCGATCGTATCGAAGGCATATTGGGTAGAAGCTTCTACTTCTTCTTTTTCTTCTTGTCGTCGGCTTCGTCCTCTTTCTTGACCTTCTTCTTTTTCTTCAAAGAGATCTTTGGGACTCGAACTTTGGCCATTCCCAACACGACGCTGCTATCGGACCACTTGTCGAGGTCCTGCAATCGTTTGATCCGTTCTGCACGGGTCATCACGTTCCGGCTCTTGATCGCCCCAGCGCGGACTTTCAAGCTCTTATCGAGAGTCATAAAAACGTATACTCCTAAAGACGACATTTGTAATTTTTGAGGGAAGGACGCAGATTTTAGCGAGCGTCGGCACGCTCCACAAGGCAAAAACAGCTTGTTTGCACCCATTCTTGCGTAATCGGCCAAATTGCCTGTGTTACCTCGAAAAATCCGAGAGAAAAGGTAGTTCGGAAGCTGCGCTGGGTGGCACACCCAGAGCATCAGCGATGGTCTTGGGACGCATGGTAAAGGAAACTCGCGACTCACTCGCCCTTCGTGCCGCAGGGCGTGCCCCGCCCGCCCGGGCCTATATCCATTGATTTGATTTGTCGGAAAGCGAGAAGGCCCAATCTGCGATAGGATGCTGGTTTCGCCAGAAATTCAAGCAAGCGACTCTCTATCAAACGGAATCATCGAACGCACCATGAATATTGACCAACTGAAGGCCGTCCAAGCCCCAATCAAAGACAAATACCGATCGGTACCCGAATCGGCTCAAGTTACCATTCGCTCCAACGGATTGGTGGACGTCGCCAACCAACATTGTTCGATACGATCCCACGCCGGAAACATCCGAGCGGGCTTACACCCAGCAGCGGGTGGGACGCCACAGGACGCGTGTTCGGCAGAATTGCTCTTGGAGTCTTTGGTCGCCTGCGCAGGAGTGACGTTTTCTGCGGTCGCCACCAACATGCAGATCGAAATCGCATCTTGCGAAATCCACGCCGAAGGGGACATGGACTTTCGCGGCACATTGGGTGTAGATCGATCTGTAATGGTAGGTCTGACCGCCATCAGATTGCAATTTAAAATCGACTCCCAAGCCGATGCAGTCACAATCGCCAAACTCATCAATTTGACCGAACGCTACTGCGTGATCTACCAAACGTTGATCAAGGGTGTTTCGATCAGCACAACGACTTAAGGGGTCAACTCTCTTCGATGGCTTCCTGGATAGCACGAACTACACCTGCTCGGGTTATCTGACTTTGGACGATTCGAGAAACATTCACCTCCAGCAATTGCCCAATCTTGCAAGCGAGATCGACGTCCCGGATTCCTTCGAATTGATTGACGACTTCGCTGCGATAGAAAATCATTTGGTTAATCGAGTTGAATCCGCTTTCATACGCGTCTTGCAGTTCGACTATCCATTCGGTTGGGACATGGCTCTTCAGGCAATAATCGATTGACCAGATATCATCGCCCGTGCATTCAGATAATAGTTTTAACGATTGACTTCGATTCACGTTTAGATGCTATTCAAAAATGCGATCAAATCCGATAGCTGCTGCTCCGAAAGACTTTCTTCGAGACGGTGTTTTTTGTCGACCAAAACACCTCTCAGACCATTCGCTTTGCCATCATGAAACAATTCTGGTCCACGCTGAGAGACCCCTCGAAGACTGGGTGGATTGAAAAACTTCTGACGATTCTCGTCTACCAACCCAACATCGTATACATCGTTCGAGGTGTAAGTCGCACCAGCGTGGCAATCCACGCAGCCGCGACTCTCAAATAGTTTTCTTCCCCTCGCGATCATTTCGCTCGTATCCACACCGCGGGCTTGCGATAGCGAAGCTACCGGGGCGAGAGATTCCATGAACGCCGCTATCTGGTCTACTTCGTCATCATCCAATTTCCGATAGCTATGCATGGTCTTTTGAACAGACGAAACAATTTGACCCTTGAGTTGCTGCTCGTGACCGAGCCACGTGTACGGCGCTGTCCCTTTGACTCCTAACAGACTAGGAACGCGCTTGGGCGCACCATAACTGCGATCCCCAAAGTTATCCGAAAGCTGTCCGTTGGTGTGACCATCCACATGACACGAAGCGCAGGTCAACCATCGATCATGAGACAAAGTGGCGCTGTGAAAAAGCTGCTCCCCCAACTCCGCTTCAGTCAGCTCGCGAATCGTACCTTGTGAAATCACGCTCGCGACTTGCGCTCCGCTGACATCGACAACACTGATCGAATCGTCGAATTGGTTCGCAACGTAAAGTGATTCGCCATCTGCAGACCAACATACCGCCGAAGGGTACTTGCCCACGGCAACATACTGGTACGTGTAACCATCGGTCCGTCCGATTGCAACCATGTCGGTACCGCCGACTGCCACGGCAACTTTGTTTGAACTACCGTGCAGCGACATGCTTGTTGGTTCAGCCGAACCGTTTCCAGGCACGCCTACCGGATTGACCCGTCCGCCCATATAGATTCGTTCCCCTTTCTCCTTCAACAACAAATCGATATCGATCAAGCGAACATCGTTTGCCATCAGGACTCCCCAATGAATCTCATTTTGGTCTGTCCGCGAAAACTCATTGAGCATTGCATGCAATGTGACTAAGTCTTTGCCGTAACGGGCAAGTCCTCGAATGGAAGTGCCAAAGAAATCATGGTTCACGATCGTATGACCATCCTTTTGATCGAGAATCATCACCTCGCGGCCGAAACTGTCGGCAACCATCAAACCGCGCCCTTCACCGAGCACCACCATTTCTCGAGGAGCAACCGGCACGTCCCAGACTTGGTTGGGTTTCATCGTTTCAATCGCTGTCGGAACCGAAGGGTCAAGTTTGCTCCAACGTTTGATCGCATCCGTTAACCCAATGGACTCGACCCGCCTGGACCACAAGCAGGCAACAAAAAGAGTTTCGCTTTGCGGATCCCAATGGAGTTTTACAGGCGAATTCGAATTGCCAATGACGGCTATCGGCTGCAAAGATCCAGCAATCCAACGGAGAATATGTGTCCGGTGCGAATTCGTCGAACAAGCAGCAATCCAATGGCCGCCCAAACTTACCAACGAGTTCATAGACTCATCGCACTTAACTGATGTCAGTTTCTTGTTGGTTCGTGTATCGAATACTTCCAACTCCCCTGTACCTAAACAAGCCACCAATAATTGCTCATTCGATTCGTTCAAAAGCAGATCGACCGGTTGCCGATACTTCGCACAATTTTCGTTTGAATCGGCAAGCGAAACGCTACCGATTCCCCAGAACCAGCCAACGAGAGCAAAGGCGAGCCAATGAGGCCCGAGACTTATCCCGCTTTGATCTTTTATCATGATTCGGTCCTTCTACTTACGAGATGCCTTCAGAAACTGCTCGTACCACCCTCGTTGTGATTCAGGTGGGCGCACCCTCGCTCCTTCTTCCAGGAAGCCGTTCAAGTTGTCGTTGATATCTTTCACCGATTGCTCTTTGCTTTGAAGCTGACGCTTGCCTAGGGCTTTGAGTGTCTCGTCCAGTTCTCGTTTTTTATTAGGATCCAACTTCGCCAGTTCCTTGGCGTCGGTCCATTTGTCTAGAAAGTTTTTCATGTCTTCCTTTGACCAGTTCAATCGCTTCAACAACTCAGGATCAGGCTGTTCTTTCTGTTGTTTTAAATAGTCTAGTGCCAAGTCGGTAACCTTCTCAGCGTACTCTTTATTAACAGGGTCGGCTGATCCGCGCGTGGTATCTACGCCGCCTTTGGAAGATTCGCTAGAACTGCTACTTGAACTGTTCTTATTAACTCCGGACGATGCACTCCCAGGTTCATCACCTGGTTCATTATCGCCCGGTTTCTTGCCAGCACCCTTCTCTTTGCCGGCTTGCTTGTCTCCAGCTTGCTTGTCTCCAGCTTGCTTGTCTCCAGCTTGTTTGTCTCCGGCTTGTTTGTCTCCGGCTTGCTTGTCTCCGGCTTGTTTGTCTCCGGCTTGTTTGTCACCGGCTTGCTTGTCACCGGCTTGCTTGTCTCCGGCTTGTTTGTCGCCGGCTTGCTTGTCACTGGCTTGCTTGTCACTGGCTTGCTTGTCTCCAGCTTGCTTGTCACCGGCTTGCTTGTCTCCAGCTTGCTTGTCACTGGCTTGCTTGTCTCCAGCTTGCTTGTCACTGGCTTGCTTGTCTCCAGCTTGCTTG
>JBBRGW010000298.1:0-5653 GCA_038223525.1 Pirellulales bacterium | reverse complement strand
ACAGAAATGGCAAACTGCGCGTTGCGGGTGTAACAGTCATCGTATGTTGCTTCAATTCGAGTTCGCGAATTGCCGAGACCGTGAAGCACATATGCGAACAGCAGTTGCCAACCGAACTGAATCTGGAAGTGCTCATCGTGAACAACGCCAGCGAAGATGATCTTGTAGCGGTAGTCCAAAATGCTTGGAAACCCAATAGAGACGATTACGTTTTGAAATTCGTAGATCAGCCGATTCCCGGCTTGGCAAACGCAAGAATGAAGGGAGTAATGGAGGCGACGTATGACTACGCAATTTTTTGCGATGACGACAATTGGCTTTGTCCAATCTATGCCGCGACAGTTCATTCCATTCTTAGTCGGGACCCCATTATAGGTATTGTTGGCGGAACCAGTACACCAAAAACGGATGGTGCGATTCCAGCCTGGTTCTTTACCAACGCTTTTGCGTATGCTGTAGGAATTCAAAATGATGATTCGGGTGACGTCACGGATCGTCACTATGTTTGGGGAGCAGGGATGGGATTCTTCGTTCCGTTCTTGCGCAATGCATATGCAATTGGGGTGCGGCCGATACTACCCGACAGAACAAGGACTGATCTCTTGTCTGGCAATGACTCCGAGCTTTGTTTCTGGTTCGTAATGGCAGGATATCGTCTTTGGTATGACGAAAGACTCGAGTTTCAACACTTTATTCCCACAACTCGACTCCAAAAGGAATATTTGCAGAAAGTAAAAGACGGATTCCGCACAATTGATCCTGTGCTACGAAGTTACAAAAGCTATTGGATTCTAAACCGTGGTTATGACCGTCCCTACAACTCGAGTGTTGCGGAAATCCGGAAATGGGGCTATCAATACTTGAAAGCAATTTGTGTTTGGTGTCTGACGAATAGAGCTACACGAGCTAAAATTAGAAACATACAAAGGGACGTAGCTCCATTTTCATTCGATAGATCAGGCCAAAATCGCTTTAGCAATGAATGACGAACAAGATGACAACGCAATTGGATACAGTGATCGTAACGCCGACACTTGGAGACCGCCCATCGCTTGTGAGAACCGTTGAGACCGTCGCTGCGATCGGCGGCGATCGGGTAAAGCATGTGCTGGTATGTCCTCAGTCTTGTACCGATAAGTTGCAGCAACGGTTTCCGAAATGCCAGGTTTTGAGCGAGCCCGAAAAAACGGGTGTATATGGTGCTGTTAATTATGGCCTTCGAAATGCAATGGATGGTTGCCAATACCTGGGCTACATCAATGACGATGACTACTGGTTACCAACCTACACGAATTTATTCTCAATGCTCGACCGAAATCGCGCCGTCGATCTCGCCTACGGCCGCGTGATCTACGTAGATGAAAAAGACAAGCTTATATTCGAGTCGACATCGTCAGGAAATTACAAGTCATTCAAATCTTTGATTGGCCGCGACGTTGTCCTTTTTACGCAACAAGCAGTTCTAATGCGTAGCAAAGTATTTGAGGCATTAAATGGATTTGACGAGTCGTACCGCTTAGTGGCGGATACTGAGTTTTGGATTCGAGCGGTCGAATCCACTTTCAAGATGGCATTTTACGATGCGACGTGCGCAGCGTACATGATCCAATCCGGACAGTTGTCAGGTGACTTGCAATTGAGTTCCAAAGAAACACAGCGTATTAAAGACAACCATCAAATTGAGGATGACTGGCGAGCGCTCGTAAGCCTGCTTCGGTTTCGCATTCGGAATGTACCGGCATATTTTAGGTTATGGGCAAAATACGGTACGTTTCGTAGCGCTTCGGTGCATGCAATCGCACGCGACAATGCCTTGAAAGCTTAGTTCTACAATTGAACCCAATGGAAAATCACTCTTTGCGAACGAACGCACGATGCGCATAGAACCGATCGGATTTATCGTGCTCGCACTAGCATTGGTATGCTTGTGCTTAAAACCAAAATGGACCATCGTTGTCATGGTTTGCCTGACACCTATTGGAGCGGCCGGAGCAATGACACTTCCGGGTGGGGCCAACATAGCTCCTGGCAACCTATTTCTACCGTTTGCCGCATTCAAGGTGTTAAAAGAATGCCCTTCTTATAAAACCGTTCTTAATTCCTTCTTGAAGGATGCTTCGGGCGTATTGCTTTTCTTGTTGGTTCTGTTGGGCTTGTTTAGTGCCATGGTATACCCCTTCGTTTTCGCCGGCGTAACCGACGTCGTTAGCACCAACCGATTTGGGGACAGTGATTCCAAATTCCCCGTGGCGGAACGATTATCCTTTCATAGCGGCTATTTGACACAGCCGGTGTATGCCATCGGTTTTCTGGGTGTTTTCGTCATTTGCTATTTGGCATGCAAAAGGGGATATGGAGCCGGGGCATTTTTCAGCGGATTAAAGACTGCAGCAATTCTGAATTTGGGGTTGGTAGTTTTCGATGTGTTTGCCACCGTCATAGGCAAGCCAGAACTTCTGGAGCCGCTTCGCGCGTCCGGTTATGCATCTGGCGAACAGGAAATGGCTGGTTTCAAAAGGCTCAATGGAGCCTTTACAGAACCGAGTGCCCTCGCGACTTATACATTGCAGTTAACGGCTCCGCTGTTTTATCTTTGGTGGAAAAAATCGGGCGAGCGAGTCTCTTTGGTACTGGCCGTGCTCTTGTTTTTGACCATTGCGCTTTGCACCTCGTCGACAGGTTACGTCGCGACTGCTGCATGCGTCCTGTTATTGGTGTTCCTCACTGCTCTCGAGCTTGTGTCGACCCATGACGACCAACAAATGAGGAAGCGTATGGGGCAATTCGCCAACTTCGTCGGTCTGGTTGGGTGTTCTTTTGCCGCGTTGGTTTTGGTGATCCTCCTTACACCAGACGCTTTGGCCAGCGTCGAGGAAATCCTTCGCCACACTTTATTCGAAAAGGCGGACTCGGAATCGGGACTTGAACGTGGGTTTTGGGCTACACAAGCGATTCAAAACTGTTTCGATACCTTTGGACTAGGAGTGGGGCTTGGGGGAGCAAGGTCCAATTCCTTCGCCCTCGTTTTGCTTTCCAACGTGGGCATCCCAGGACTACTTATCGCCATTGCTTTCTTTGGTTCGTTATTTATTCGAATCTTGCCCAGCGACGCTACCGAGGATGAGTCGCGCGCAGCAATCCTATGCAAAGCGACGATCGTCGGTTGCTTGGCTGCTGTCAATGTATCTGGGGCGGTGTTTGATATCGGTTTGCTAGTCTACATCGCTGCTGGAACGCTTGCTGGGTTGCGTTGCAAACCTCGAGGTGTCCATGGGTACTAGGAGACGCATACTGATATTGAACGATCAAGCGTTCATCAATGGTGGCGCCCCTGCGGTCGCGATCGCATCCGCGATCGGGCTTGCTGAGGCAGGCGAGCAAGTCACCTTGCTGACGGCAGTCGGTCCGATCGCATCGCCACTCGAGGACGTACCCCACCTCGAAGTGCAGTGTTTGGGCCAGCATGAAATCGTCGATGACCCGAATCGGTTGCGTGCTCTTCGAAGCGGTATTGCCAATCGTGTGGCGGCAGCAAGAGTCAACAAAGTACTGGACGATTGTGACCCTCATAACACCATTGTCCATGTTCATTCCTGGATGAAAGCATTATCACCGTTAGCGATTCATGCCGCAACAAGCCGCAGTTTCAAAGTACTAATCACCCTGCATGATTTTTTCATAACCTGTCCGACCGGCGGATTCTTCTTGCCCAAGGAAGGGAAAGTCTGCAAGCGAACACCGCTTTCCTTATCTTGCGTTTTATGCTCATGCGATAGACGCAACTACCTCCATAAACTTTGGCGTTCGACCCGAACTTACTATCAAAATCGTATCCTGCGAGTACCTGATGGGATCTCGCATTTCGTTGCGGTCTCGGAGTTCAGCGCGTCCATTGCACGCCCCTTCTTGCCTAACAACGCGGACATTACCGTTGTCCGAAACCCGGTGGATTGCCAAGACAACGGCCCGACTAAGACTGGAGACAACGAGCAATTCCTTTTCATCGGGCGGTTCACGCAGGAGAAAGGCGTATTGATTGCAGCCGAGGCCTGTCGACGAACGGGTGTGAAGGCAGTTTTTATTGGCGACGGAGAACTTTTGGAACAGGCGAAAGCGATCTGCCCCGATGCGAGATTCACAGGTTGGCTCAAGCCGCAGGAAATCCAAGGCTACCTGCGAAAAAGTCGTGCGATTCTCTTCCCACCGCTTTGGCATGAGACTTTAGGGCTCGTAGTTATCGAAGCTGCTGCGGCAGGTATCCCAGCGATTGTTTCCAACCGAAGCGCGGCGGCTGATTTCGTAGCAGACGGGCAGTGCGGATTGCATTTCGACTATGCCTCGGTGGACTCTCTTTGTTTGCAAATAGAGCGCATGCGTGAGAGGGACCTGGCTGTTCGATTGGGTAAAGGTGCATACGATTGGTATTGGGCAAATCCATGGGACCGCGCATCGCATGTTCGCGAGCTCAGCACTCTCTACGATCGAGTCTTAGCAAGATGAAAAAAGTTTTTACCGAGGCGACCAGCGATTCCGCTCCGACGGAAATGGGAGCAGTCAAAATAAAACGGGTACTTCAGGTTTTTGAGCCTGGGGTCGACGGCGCTTTTCGGCACGTGGAAGGGTTGGTCGAGTTTTTGCTGCGTCAGAAGGATTGGAACGTAGGCATCGCCTATTCTTCCATACGAAGTTCAGAAGGGCTGTTCCGTTTGGTAGACAACGTAAGAGCTGCCGGTGGCCCGGCCCTCGATCTCCAAGTTGGAAATTCTCCTGGGCTTAGCGATCTCCGTGCATTGTTCCAATTGCGAAAATTAATAAAGGACTTCCAGCCGGATATAGTGCATGCCCATTCTTCGAAAGCAGGCGGGCTAGCGAGACTACCTTTTGTCTTGCCCAACGTTCCTACCATCTATACGCCTCATGCGTATTTTGGAATGGGTCCTCGCAAAGGCTTAAAGAGCCAATTGTTTGACAGCATCGAGAGAATCTTGGCGCCGCGAGCAACGTCAATCCATGTTTCGCTTGAAGAAGCTGAGTTCGCAACGTCAAAGCTGAGATTGACGACGGAATTTGAGAAGCCGATCCCCAATGGCGTAGACACCACGCGATTTTATCCGCCGCCGGACGAGGACGCAAAATCCAGAATGAAGGAAGAGTTTGGGATCCCATCACATGCCTGGGTCCTTGGTTCGATCGGTCGACTTAGTTTTCAGAAAGATCCTGAAACGTTGTATAAAGCGTTTGCTCGGCTGAAGCAGCAGCATCCGGACCGGCAATTATGGCTTCTGCATGTTTGCAGCGGCAATACAAGTGAACGCGATGCAATCCAGGCGCTTGCATCCAAACTAGGAATCGAAAAAGAAACTGTCTATCCGAGCTATCGAAAAGACCCGCAAGTTTTCTTTCATGCGATGGACGCGTTTTGCTTGACGAGTCGCTACGAAGGGATGCCGCTGACCGCCATCGAAGCGATCGCTAGCGGGCTTCCATTGATTTTGTCAAATTCGCCTGGACTTCGGTGTTTTGGGCAGCAGGACTTTGGTTTAAATCAAGTCTACTTTGGAGACACCGAAAACGCCGAGTCCATTGCAAACGCAATGGGCGAGTGCTTTCTCCACAGCGATTTCAAAAACAATCATTGCCTCAGGGCCGCTCA
>JBBRGW010000297.1:0-5667 GCA_038223525.1 Pirellulales bacterium | reverse complement strand
GCGAGGCTTAACACCGAGACCGGGCAATTCGCTTGCTCGCATGAAGCCATGTTCGCGTTGCGGAGCACCTTCTGCGGTGCTGACCGTTACGTAACTATTGAAGTCCGTGCTGGTAAAACGGTATTCTTCGGGCGTGCTATGTGCCAAGTGGGCGATGGCTGCAGTCGTGATGTCGCCCCCCCAGCTATCCTCCAGAGTCATGGCAATCCCCATCGAGACGCAAAGATCGCGAGCTTGTTTGGTTTTAGTCAGACCACCCAGTTTGCTGATCTTCAAATTCACGACATCCATCGCTAAATCAGCTTTACCGCGAAGCAACATGCCGAGGTCGTCGATGTTTTCGTCAAGCACAAAGGGGTGATCCGTGTTGCGACGAACGGCCAAGCATTCTTCATAAGTCAAACAAGGCTGTTCGATGTAAACGTCAACTTCGCGAACAGCCCGAACCACGCGCATGGCTTCATGCTGTGTCCATCCGGTGTTTGCGTCCGCTACGAGCCGCTCGTTCGGCGAGAGCATCGCACGCACTGCATGGATACGTTCGATATCGGTGTCAGGATCACCGCCCACCTTCAATTGAAATCGGCTGTAGCCTTCGGCGCGATAGCCAGCGACCTTGCGAGCCATCGTCTCCGCGGACTCTTGGGAGATGGCGCGGTAGAGTCGGACGCTTTCGCCGAATCGGCCACCCATGAGCACGCATACCGGTAAGCCGGCGACCTGTCCCAAAATGTCCCAACATGCGATGTCGATTCCGGATTTGACATAAGGGTGCCCTTTGAGCGCTGCGTCCATTCGGTGATTCAGCTTCGACAACTCGCACGGATCGTAGCCGATCAGGTGCGGGCCAAGTTCTCGCAAACCGGCTCGGACACCTTCGGCATACGCGGGCAAATAGAACGGACCAAGCGGACAGACTTCGCCGTAGCCGATCAAGCCGGAGTCGGTCTCGACTCCAACGATGGTGCTATCGAACACGGATACTGACTTGCCTCCAGACCATTTGTAAGTCCCTTCGTGAAGTGGCAACTCGACTCGATGCGCAAATATCCGAACAATCTTCATTGGTATTGATTTCAGCGGGTAAGGAAATGAATGGCGAGATTGTAGCTTGGTTCGACGCGAAATGCGTGCGTCAAGGAGGTCGTACCTAGGTCATGGGACAAAAAGCAGATTTGCAATTGTTTTTGATCCGATTTTCGTTTTCCTGGATTAACGGATACCACTTGTCCGCCTCGGAGAGGCAGACCTACGTAGCTGCGGATCTCCGAGACGCAGTTTCTTGCACTCAGCCAACTCTTGTAGCCTGATCGGCAAAAAAGATTGGAACTGATTCGTTGTCGAAAATGCTTCAATGCGTGGACATTTGGGGCGTATCGAAACAGCCCGCAAGCTATTCTAGCCAATCGCTGGGCAGTTCCTTAGGCCAATCGCCCGTTAGCTTCATATTGCGGACACGCACTTGTGTCTTGGACGACTCATGATACAACCCAAAAAATGCAGTTGAAGGATTTGCGACCGGGCCGCGGTATATCTCGACCCCATCGATCGATATCAGGATGCTGTCTTTTTCCATCTTCAGCGATGCTCGACGCCAACCGCTTTGTTCGCTTGGCAGTTTACCTAAGACTTGACCGTCCGGTTCGGTGGACCAATCGAGACACCCATTCATCCATACTGGTGGTTTGGAAACTATGTGTTTGACTTGCACGCCAGTTTGAGTGATTTGATAGATCTGATTTCCTATCATGGGTTCGACATTCGTCGAGTCGTCGACATAAAACTCGTAGTCAATTCGGTCGCCTGGCTGCATAGGGCGTTGATACCGCAGGATGCTATATTCAGCTCTTCCAGTTGCGATTTGAGGATCGATGTTTCCCGTTGCTTTGTGCACTTCCCTTGGGTGAATCAATTCAGCGACGTTGGTATCGAGATCCGCGGGGAGGATTTGCCAACCCGTTGAGTTTTTCCGTGATGAGATCGACGCGGTTGTTTCAATCAATGGATAAAGATCGTCAGATACCGACTCGTTTTTCCCGAGCGCGAGCCAACCTGCCATCGATGGGCAGATTAGCGGCACCTCAGAAAGCGCTATCGGGCGACCCGTCTCGCTTGTGAACCTTAATCCGATTTTATCGTCACCGATTGCAAACCACGGAAAAGGGAAGCTGTCTTCGGCTTGTTGTGCGAATGAGCTGAACCGACGGTCCCCACCAAGTTTTATCGTCTGATCGTTTAAACTGAAACTCCAACGCGATCGAGAATCCGTATTTCTGTAAATCGGCCTACTCCCTGTTGTACGATTTCCCCCTTGCATCGAAAACCCGACCCGAACGGCAGTCGAATCGATCGTCTTTCCTGTCACCTCAAACGTACCGCCGAGCGGATAGCGATAAAGGATCGCTGGCCAAGGCGAACCACTATGGCTAAGTGTTCGATCGACGCTGCTCCACGAGGGCTCGCGAACGGAATCAAGATGTTCGGCGTCCAGCAATTCGATCCAGTGTTTTGGCAATTTCCTTTTCGCCAGAGAAGTTTGCATTTGAGAATACCAGACATCCTCGTTGCTTCCGTCCACTTGCAATTTACGTCCGAGCTGGGCTTTCCCGATATCGCGAAATTGCGGGTCCTTCAACGCTTGATAGATCATCTCAAGATCCACCAATCGAACTTGTTCTTGGTCGTCTGACCAACGGCGGAAGAATCCAGCGTTCGCAGATTGGTCTCCTTCACTTTGAGTCGGCATCAACGCATTAAAATTCACTGAGCTTTGTTCAAATCGTTGGCGAAGCAGTTGTACCCATATTTTGCATTGGGGCTCGAAAGGAATGCGCTCCATTTGCTCCGATAAAGCGTTCGATCGCTGAAGACTTTGGGCGGCTGCAAACCAAACATCCCAAACCGTGACAACTTGAATGTCCTTCTGAAGAAGGATGTGGGCGACGGGCCTATGTTGGCTCAACTGGTTCAGGCGCCACTTTGGGAGATTCCAATTTTGCTTTTGAACAACAAGATTGACGGCGAGTTTTGGATGCGTTTTGCATATTGCTCCCGCGACCGAATAGGACTCTTCAGGCTCCATGTCGAGCAAGACATCGATCAAGCTTTCGCCAAGCACGATCTGCTGAACATCAAGTTCGCTCTTCGGGAGCTTCATTTTGGGAATGGTTTCCGCGATCGCCGCCATTCGATTTGAGCGAAGTGGGTCCACTTGGTAACGGTCTGTTATCGACGCAACGGTCGCTACAGACGTTCTCTTCCAAAGTGCCAACATCTCGTCGGAACTTCCAACGACCTGATCCGTAATAGCCTGCCAGGATAAAAACATGCCTTTGCTTTTGTCTCCTGGTTTTGGGGGAGCAATTGCGGCACTGAGAAGCAAGGTCTCCAGTTCAGGATATGTTTTCATTTCTTGGCTTAAATAGGGTAGCAGCCAAGGGAGTCCACTTTGGCTCGACTCGCGACGCTCTTCATCCCAACTTTCGATCTGAGTGAGCAGCTCGACGAAGCGTGACTCTCGTTGCTGCACGGAATCACTGAGCTCGTATTCGATCACTGCCGCGGCGATGCGGTTGGCGGGGATGTTTCCTCGATCTGCAATCCTGGATCGAAGTGCATCGTGTCTCGATGCTCGTTTGGTCCACATCGCGACCGAATTCAATCCAAACGGCAGAACCTGTTGATTTCGATTTCGTCGATTGCCTCTAGTATCGCCCGTTTCGAGAGTATTCAACTTTTGCGGTGTATTCGTCGGCACTACCAACTCCAACCAGAAATCAAACACCTCCGTTGCGTTAACGTTACTAGACCGCCAGTGAGTATCAATTAGCCTCAGCTCACCAACAATCTCATTTCGGATTGAGCTGCCGTTTACAGCTGCTTCGTAATATTGACGACTTCTATCATTCTTCTCTTCCAAGTCGGGGAGCGGGAGACCATTTGACATTGCCTCGGTAGCGTATCTTCGCGACAACTGCGAGAAACCTTGCTCCGCGGCCCATTTGGCGATTTGGAGTTGATACATCACCCGATAGAAACTTAAGTTTCCTTTCGAGCCGATCTGTCTCGCAAGCAGAGTTCCGTGAGACAAATCGACACGAAACAAACTGTCGAGCCGAGCCAACGCGTCGAATTCATTGCCGCCTGCGATCGCGTTGGAGATCAAAAGCAATTCGCATTGCACCCAGGCGATCAATGCGCCACGCTTTTGATAGCTTGTACTGATGGCCTCTAGAATGTCTTTGCCTAGTTCATGATGGTTGTTTGTTCCCAATAGATCTTTGGCTAGCATCGTAGCTATGGACATAACCGCACCGTGTTGGTCAAGAACGCGCTCCAGGTCAGTTAGCTTCGAACGGAGGATGGCCAACCATTGGCCTTCCGATTCGCTTGCTCCAACACCATGGGAAATGACGCTGCCGAGAATGATCGTCGGCAGCGGCAGGGCGTCACTTGGGACCGCTCCCTCCAGCATTTGCCGAACTTCGCTTTGCAACTCTTTATGGGCAAGGATGTATCCAACGAGAGGTACGGAATAGCTGTAGTCTTCGCGCGAAAAAGGATTCGTGTCACATAGATTTCGTGGATCGTCGATTCGATGTTGGCTCGTGCCGAGCAAGGCACAAAAAACGATCTGTTCTTCTGATCCGCTAGGTGCTCGGAGCATTCTCCCCATCAATTGGATTTGCTCCGCTATGGGAAGTCTCGATGCCAACAATTGCCATTCGCGAATCAACAATTTATCTTGCTGTGCTTTCTTGGCCGATATTTCTCGTTTCGATTTATCAAGCAATCGCTCGGTCGCTGCCGAGTACTGTTTCAGTGCGATAAGTATTTCGGTTGCTATGCTTTCGTCGTCGGATTCCGATGTTGTATCCTTTGTCCTCTCCATATGCTCGACAAATTGATTTCGCATAACGGGCAAATCAACCAACCAAGAATCGCTTCTGAGAAGATTCCAAATCTCCCTGTGCGTCGCAGATGTTAGCCAAATTGGAAGTTGCTGTTCACGTATCAGAGCCGAAATGGCAACATCGCGGATGCTCGACGTCGGCAAATGCAACAGTACGGACTCAAGAATCTCCTTTCCCTCTGCAGTTGTTAGATTGGCCGTTAAACTCGGCAGTAACCTCTCGATCTCTCCGGTATTTCCATGATGCGCCAAGCAGACCACAAGCAATGCCGCCTCGAAGTTCATTTCTTGGAATTGGATAACCATCGACCTCAGAGCATCGACAGAAATCTTCGATAGCTCGTCATCTGCCAACAATAATTCTGAAAGTCGTCCCAGTGAATTGGAAGCATCCTCTTTGACATTGATAGAAGCACGGCTTTTGTCGAACCGGTCGAACCGAGATATAGATTGCGAGTTCGCACTATTCCTGCGTTCCGCAGCAATGCGAATTTCCGAAAGAACCGCGTCTACCAGTTTTCGATTGGTTCTTAATCCACTTCTGCTAACGGCTCCATCCGGCCCCGTGCCGGTGGACCGAAGACTGAACGGCTACAACTGCGTGGAGAGGCTAGTCTTGTGTAGGCATGTAGCTTAGCAATCATGCTTCCACCGGCACGGGGCCGGATGGAGAGCGAGCCACTTATGGAACAAAAGCGGTACATCGTTTCCGCGTGCCAATACCAGATTTTTAACAGCCCAGGCTTGACCCATCG
>JBBRGW010000296.1:0-5676 GCA_038223525.1 Pirellulales bacterium | reverse complement strand
GGTCGTTTGCTCGAATCGCGCTAGTAGTGAGAATAGAAATACCGAACCCAATCTTGTCGAAGTCGGGCCTCCGGTGGCGGGAGTGAAAACGCGAATCGACCAGGGGTCCAAGCTTTGGGTGTCGGGCGATGGAGTCATGCTCGGATATTGGAGAGACCTGGAAGCGACGCAGTCCAAGATCGTGGAAGGATGGTTGGATACCGGCGACTTGGCGGAGTATGTACACGCCAACAACGCTGATGGCGAGCCAATCGCAATTCGAATTTTGGGGCGGGCTGATGACACAATCGTGTTGAGCACTGGGTGCAAGATTGAGCCAATGCCGATCGAGCAACTACTTAGCGCGCAGGCATGGATTTCGAATTGCCTCTTGGTTGGGGAGGCGTATCCGTATCCAATCTTAGTCCTGAGTCAGAGCAGTGTGGCAGAGAACATGTCGCCCGGTGAAATGCTTTCGAGGGTTGGTTCGTTGCTAAATCATTTTCCAAGGCATGCGATACCGAGGCATGTGATGCTGGTCGACGAGTTATGGACGAGCGACAATGGGCTGGCTAATTTCAAAGGAGGACTGAAACGAAAGCAGATCGAAGCCCAACTCCGAGATCGTATCCAACAAGCTTACAATCGTAGGCCCTAAGTTGTACGACGCTCCGCGTCGTAGGAATCACGACGCGGAGCGTCGTGCAACTAAGTTTGCCAACCCACGTTTTTAATCTGGACAGAGCACTAGGCTGTGATTTTATAGTACCAATCATGCTCCGCGTGATTTCCGCAGTTCAAAAACCTATGGTTTTTGAGGCAACATCACGCGGAGCGTGATGGATACTTTCTTTGGACCCAAAGAAATCACAGCCTATCCGCGTTGCATTCATCACGACGCGGAGCGTCGCGCAACAAATTAAGTGCCAACGTGATCGCCCAGTTCCGCTAAAATGTTTTTTAACTTCTATTCCTTCCAAGCCTGCAACCGAAAGCCATGCACCATGAAACTCGTTCGATACCAAGACTTGTCCGGCAAAGCATCTTATGGTAGGCGACACGACAACAGAACGATCACGCGAGTCGAGGGTGACATTCTCGGATCATACAACGATACGGGCGAGGTCGTAACACCGGCAAAACTGCTCGCTCCGATTGTTCCTTGCGACATCCTTTGTATTGGACTCAACTATCGCAAGCATGCTGAAGAGGGCCACAAACCGATTCCAGACTATCCTGTTCTGTTCATGAAGAACGCCGGTACGCTACAAAATCCGGGCGATCCAATTATCTTGCCACGGAAACTACGAAGCGACGAGGTCGACTACGAATGCGAACTGGCTGTCGTCATCGGTCGCGAATGCTATAACGTTTCTAAAGAAAACGCATTGGATTATGTGCTTGGCTATACATGCGCTAACGATGTAAGCGCACGGGATTGGCAAATCAAGAAAGGGGGGAGCCAATGGTGTCGCGGAAAAACTTTTGCAACGTTCTGCCCGCTCGGCCCATGGATCGTCACCCGAGATGAGATCCCCGATCCGAACTCGCTCTCCATCAAAACCATTTTAAACGGACAGATCATGCAGGATTGGAACACGAACGATATGATCTTTGATGTCCCAACGTTGATCGAGTTCTTAAGCGGGAGTACGCGATTGATGCCCGGTACAGTGATTTTGACTGGCACACCGCACGGAGTGGGTGCTGCTCGCAAACCACCTATTTATTTGCGACCTGGCGACAGCGTCACGATCGAGATTGGTAGCATCGGTTCGTTGACCAATCCTGTGGTTGAGGAGTAGACTCAAACGAGTCGCTTGATTTTAATAACGGTGTAGACCACTTTACTACAATAACTCTCTCCCTCCAAAAATACATGAAAACCATTATTTGCTTTGTACTCGCTTTGCTGTCTGCTTGGACTTGGGTTCATGCGGACGACGGCCTCAACCCGAACAACCCAGACCGCAATATGCAACCGGGGGTCCCTCAAGGAAAACTAACGACAGGAACATTCTCGGAAAGCAAGATTTTTCCGGGTACGAAACGGGAGTACAGTTTGTACGTGCCTGCTCAATACCAAGCGGATCAGCCCGCGTGCTTGATGGTCTTTCAAGATGGACCTGGATACTCGAAAGCAGACGGCGCGTTTCGAGTCCCAATTGTGTTCGACAACTTGATCCATCAAAAGGCAATGCCGGTTACCATTGCATTGTTCGTAACTCCAGGCACGATCGTGGCGACCAAACCAGGCGCTGCCGATCGCAGCAATCGTTCTTTCGAATACGATTCGTTGGGTGATCGGTATGCACGATTTCTCATTGACGAATTCCTACCTGTGTCGCTTGCCGGACTCAATATCTCTACCGATCCAAAACAACGAGCTGTTGGCGGCATCTCATCGGGTGGGATCTGCGCATTCACGGTCGCATGGGAGAGGCCCGATCAATTTGGAAAAGTGCTCAGCCACATCGGCAGCTATACCAACATTCGTGGCGGCAGCCTGTACGCCGGACTTGTGCGAAAGAGCAAGTCGAAGCCAAAGGGGATCAAGTTCTATTTGCAAGATGGCAAAGATGACTTGAACAATTTGTTTGGTAACTGGCCTTTGGGTAATCAAGACCTTGCAGCGGCGCTCCATTTCGCAGGCTACGAGAATCAATTCGTTATGACCGATGGAGGACACAGCGGAACATGGGGCGGCGACAAGCTACCCGATGCGCTCCGATGGCTTTGGTCCGATCAACCAGTTCAGGCCCCAACAACGAAAACCACGAAAGACCAGACGCCGTGGAAACCGCATCCCGATGCCGTAGTGAAAGAAGATGTTCCGCATGGCAAATTAGAGACAATGCCGCCTTGGGAATCGAAGATCTTTGACAATACTATCCGCGACTGGGCAGTATATGTTCCCTCGCAGTACAATTCGGAACAACCTGTTGCACTGATGATTTTTCAAGATGGGCATTCGTACAGCGATGTTAAGGGTCGCTTCCGCGTGCCTGTAGTGTTTGATAACCTCATCGCTCGCGGTGACATGCCTCCAACCATCGCGGTATTCATCGATCCAGGCCATGAAAAGACAAAGGACAAGCCCAAGAGCGCATGGCAAAACTCCAACCGCAGCCTCGAGTACGATAGCTTAGGGGATCGGTATGCACGTTTCATCATCGAGGAGATCGTCCCCGAGTTGGAAAAGAAATACCGGATAGCCAAAGATCCGGAGATGCGAGCCATTTGTGGCGCGAGTTCGGGCGGGATCTGTTCTTTTACGGCCGCTTGGGAACGTCCGGATGCATTTCGCAAAGTGCTTTCCTCGATCGGTAGCTTTACGAATCTGAGAGGTGGAAACATCTATCCATCGTTGATTCGCAAGACGGAACCGAAACCGATCCGAGTTTATTTGGCAGATACCAGCGGTGACCTCGATAATCCATTTGGTCATTGGCCGCTCGCAAATCAAATGATGGCATCTTCGCTGAAATACATGGGCTATGATTTGCGGTTTGATTGGGCCGAGGGCTTTGGTCACAATGCGGACCATGCCGGCGCTATCTTCCCGGAAGCGATCAAGTGGCTTTGGCGAAAAGAAAAACATGCGCCCGAGATAGATACCAAGGGAGACCTTAAGGGGGATTTGACGATCCTCAAACTGCTTGTCCCCAATCAGTCATGGGAAGTGGTGGCCGAGAACATTGGCTTTGCGGACGCACCTTGTCCGGACGCAGAGGGCAATTTCTATTACTCCGATATGAAAGCACCCGCGGTTTATCGAGTGGGCGCCGTAGATGGCCAACGAGTCGAAGTTGCCAAAGAGGCGCTGAGCGGGCTTAAGTTTGGCCCCGATGGTTTGCTTTATGGTTGCCAAGGAGCGAAGAAGAGAGTGATTTCTCTCGATCCAAAATCGGGCGCAATCAAGGAGATAGCGACGGGTGTTACACCTAACGATTTGGCGGTAAGCCGCGACGGCTTTGCCTATATCACGGAGACGCAAGAACAGAAAATAACATGCATCAATATTAAGACCGGCGAAGTCAAAACGGCAGATACGGGCATCACGAAACCGAATGGTATCGTGTTATCGAACGACGAGGGGACTTTGGCGGTATCGGACTACGGTGGCGAATTCGTTTGGACTTATCGGGTGAACGCAGATGGTTCGCTCGATGCCAAGATGCCGACGATGACGATGCGATTGGCTGTTGATCCCAAGGGTGAGTTCAAGTTCAATGAACCGCCACCTTATCAAGTTGCCTCCAAGGGGGACGGCATGGCGGTGGACAAAGCCGGTCGGTACTACGTCACGTCAAGTCTGGGCATACAGATTTTCGACCCGACTGGACGCCAATGTGGAGTGCTACCCAAACCCAACGAATCGCAGCCTCTAACAAGTTGCACGCTGGCAGGTCCGATGCACGAGTACTTGTACATCACCAACGGGGACAAAGTACTGCGGCGCAAGTTGAATGTGAGTGCCAATTAGCAGCACCCGAAAGGGTGCGCCAGTAGGTCACTCTTGCCGAGAGTGACCTTGCCCTCATGTTTAACCCGCGCAGCGGCGGGGTCCATTAGTCAATCTCCAATTCCCTGAGGTCCGCACCCGAGGCTTAAGGGCCTCGTGCGGTTAAACATTTTAGTCGCACCCGGCAGGTGCGACCTACTTGAGCCACTCGAGATTGAACCTTGCTATGAGAATATCTTTGTTTCCTTCATAAAGACAAAGCACCGTCCTCTTTCTTGGTTGGGTTACCTTCGATGCGGTCACCCAAGTGCGCGATATGTTTGGGAGTATCCCAGTGAATACCGCCATCTGTTGAACGTCGCAAATGGACTTCGATTTAGCCCCAGTCGTTTCGACTCTTGGTACGAGCTTCGCAGTAGGCAAGCACAGTCCCTTTAGTGGTGACGACGACTCCAGGAATACGTTAGAGAGTGACTCCATTGAGTCCAGCCGGGAAAACTTCATGTTTTTCCAGAAAGGGTTCGCTTGCGTTTGTTGTGTAGCAAGCGAGGCTGAACAGTACGAACAAAAGTAATGGGTGTATTCTCAACATAGGGTCAGCTGGCTCTTCGTATCTATTTCAATCCTAGTTTGCTTACAAGGTCACCGACTCGGATTGTACCTTGACAGAAAAATCTCTCCAAAGGGGATAGGTGTTCGGTGGAACATCTGAGATGGTAAGGGCTTGGTCGATCAATTGCATGGCCGTTTGCGAACGGTGTTCGTCATCGCAAAGGACATCGAGGATAGGTTGCCCGACCTCTATCGTGGCGCCTATTTTGCAATGCATTTGAATACCAACTGAAAAGTTGATGGCTGCGCCGGCGACCATTCGGCCTCCTCCCATTGCGATGATTGCTTGGCCGAGTAGTTGTCCGTCGATCGCGTGCAGATAGCCGTTTGTTTTGGCGACAAATGGTTGATTGCGGCCGAGGGGGCGTGTTGAGGTAAGTGACCCCTTTTGCGCGTGGACCATGCGTTCGAATCGATCCATGGCAGCGCCGCTATCGAGCAGTCGGCTTAGGCGCAAACGGGCTTCATCGAGGATGGATTCACGGTGAGTACTCAGGAGGAGTCGGGCAGCGAGTTCGATGGTTAGTTCACGTACATCTGCGGGGCCGCCACCTTGGAGCACAGCGATTGACTCGTCGACTTCGCATGCATTGCCGACCATTTGCCCCAGGGGTTGAGTC
>JBBRGW010000295.1:0-5698 GCA_038223525.1 Pirellulales bacterium | reverse complement strand
CAATGACTCTACATTCGTCCCTCCGCCTCCTGTACCGGGTTGCGTTCGAGTGGCGACTTTCAATGTCGCATTGAATCGCAAAGAAAATGGACAATTGGTTCGCGAGCTCATCGCCGGCGATGAACAGGCCAAGCGAATTGCGATGATCGTTCAAATGGTAGCGCCGGATATCTTGCTGGCAAACGAGGTGGACTACTCGGATGGCGAGGCGGCCAAATTACTGTGCGAAAAGTATTTTTTGGTACCGCAATCAAGCGCACTGAAATCGAGCCAACTGAAGCCACAAGCGAGCGCGCTCGTGAATGTCTTCACTGCGCCGGTCAATACCGGAGTCAATTCGGGTATGGACCTGAATCTAAACGGCCGTTCGACAGATAGCGATGATGGTTGGGGGTATGGGGCTTTTCCGGGCCAATATGGGATGGCGGTCTACAGTCGATTCCCGATTTTCGAGAAAGACGTCCGCAGCTTTCAAATGTTTCGATGGAGTCAAATGCCGAATGCGAAACGACCGAAATGGATAGACAAAACCACTGGTCAAGAACGGTTCTTTCATTCCGACGACGTGTGGGGCAAGTTGCGATTGAGCTCAAAATCGCATTGGGACGTGCCGATCCAGGTGGGGGACGTGACCTTGCATATCATTGCATCGCACCCTACTCCACCCGTGTTTGATGGCCCAGAAGATCGCAACGGTTGCCGCAATCATGATGAGATACGGATGATACGAGACTATGTTGGGGGTGGGAAGAATGGAGAGTATCTGGTCGATGACAAAGGGAATTCGGGCGGGCTCCCAGACGACGCTCGCTTTGTCATTTTGGGCGATTTGAATTCGGACCCAATGGATGGCAGTGGACTTTCGCAAGGAATCATAGATTTGCTCGGCTCTTCTCGCGTTTCGTCCGCCTTTGTGCCATCGAGCGACGGGGGGGTCGAAGCCTCCAAGTTGCAGGGCAAAGCCAATCAAAAACACAAAGGGAACGCTGCCAACGATACCGGTGATTTCAATGACAACGAACCAGGCAATTTGCGGATCGACTTTGTTCTGCCGTCCTCCAATTGCCGCGTCGTCAACGGTGGTGTTTTCTGGCCCACTGCGGAACAGCTACAAAATGTGGATCCGAAACTTGCTGATGCATCGGACCATCATCTGGTCTGGTTGGATATAGCATTGTCCGCGCAGGCAAAATGACGCATCGCCGTACGGTCGTTGAATCCACGCGAATCAGTGTAAAAACTCCTGTTGTCAAGCTCGTAAGGAGCGTATACACTTCGACTATCGAAACCGACGAAAAGTCCGTTTTGGTTGAAAAATGATTGCTCCGTGGTGTAATTGGCAACACAAGGGATTTTGGTTCCTTTATTCTAGGTTCGAGTCCTAGCGGGGTAGTTTCAAAATAGTTCCAGCCCGGTGAAAGCCGGGCTTTTTTCATGGCCATTTCCGAAGCACATCATGCCAGAAATCCAGGCTTTTCGCGGTCTCCGCTACAATTTGGCACAGGTTGGGGCCCTCTCAAGTTGCATCGCACCTCCCTACGATGTGGTCAACTCGCAGCTTCAGGACCATCTCTACGGTCTTTCCCCGTTCAACTTTCTTCGACTGGAGCTGAATCGACGGGAAGAACAGGATTCGGACCAGAATGCTGTTTATCAGCGCGCAGCCCGCATCTACCGTTCGTGGCGGAGCGAAGGCATTCTGCAAATCGAGCCCGATCCGGCGATTTACGTTTACCATCAAGAGTTTGAATTCGGCGGGCAAAAAATAAACCGGCGCGGGTTCATGGCCCGAGTTCGTCTCGAGCGATTCGGCGAGGGAAACATTTATCCGCACGAACAAACGCACGCAAACGCCAAAGACGACCGACTGCGATTGACGCGAGCAACG
Source organism: Pirellulales bacterium (assembly GCA_038223525.1). GTDB lineage: Bacteria > Planctomycetota > Planctomycetia > Pirellulales > Pirellulaceae > JBKCUI01. The sequence continues at coordinate 3,810 of JBBRGW010000295.1, read as the reverse complement.
CAGGCCAACCTATCGCAAATTTTTGGACTCTACCCAGATGAGGAAAACGAGATCCAAGAACTATTAGAATCCAAGATCGCGGGCGTTCATGGGATTGAGGCAACTGATCACCTTGGTGTTTTGCATCGCATGTGGCCAATCAGCGACGTCAAAACGATTCAGCAAGTCATGGCATTGATCAGCGACCGGGATATGTTCGTCGCCGACGGCCACCATCGTTATGAGACCGCTTGCAACTACCGAGATGAACTCAATGCCGAATCCCCACTTCCCGATGCGCATCCCGCCAACTATGTATTGACCATGCTAGTAAGCATGAGCGATCCAGGACTCGTTGTCTTGCCGACGCATCGACTGCTCAACGGTGTACCCGCCATGACAACAAGTCAATTGCACGAAAAACTTTCGCATTTTTTTGATTGCGAAATCGTCGGGACCGGTCCAGAGAGCACAGGAGCGGTCTGGGCTGAAATGGATCGCCTCGACGAACAACTTATCATGGCCATCTATTCCAAAGCCTCGAACGAATGGACTCGCATCTCAGCGCGACAGGAAGCAGCAGATCGCATGGCAGCAATCGCCAGCGAACACTCTGCAGACTGGCAAGGGCTCGGGGTTGCGGTGCTGCATCGACTGGTCTTCGAGGACTTGCTCGGCCTCAAGGAGATACCCAAGCCGACCTACGTGCATTTGGTCCAAGAAGTCATCGATGGCTTAAACGGAAAGCTCGAGGGAAATCTCGAGTACCAACTCGCTGCCATGGTAATGCCCGCCACGATTGAACACATTCAATCGGTCTCCTTGAATCAAGAACGCATGCCTGCCAAAAGCACGTATTTCTATCCCAAGCTTGTCGCAGGATTGGTTGTGCATCCCTTGGCGTAGTCATCCTCAGCCGACGGCGGTAGCCGCGGGTGCAGTCTCCCGCCCGTTCGATCCACCCAAATCAAACCACCGTAGCAGCTATCAAGTTTGTATGGTCGACTCGGATCGAACCGGTCTAGAGTCGAGAGATCGATTATCCAAACACTTCTGGGCCAACATCGATCCGATCCTGCTTGGTTCGGATTGCCGTAGATTGCCCACCATTGCACCCGCGGCGAGCGCCGTCGGCTACTGCGATCTTGTGCGATTAAACCAACGGTCCACGTTTGCCAGAAACGAACAAGACCGACGGATGTGGAAACCCTAGTCGTTTGTCGACCAGATTAAATAGGTTGCCGCCCGCAAAATATCGGCGAAGGTTCTCGCAAATCAGATGTGTGGTGTCGTCGGTTCGCGTCGAAGCTTGGGCTCCGACATGCGGCGTGATGATCACGTTCGGAAATCCCCATAGCGGACTCGATACTGGTAGTGGCTCAATATCGGTCACGTCCAAGCCCGCGCCCGCAAGGTGGCCATTTGCTAACGCTTCGCACAAATCCGCTTCATCGACGCACGAGCCCCGCGCTACGTTAATTAGATAAGAACCCTTGGGCATCGCGGCCAGAATCTTCGCATCGACAACCCCGCGTGTCATGGCGTTGAGTGGCAAAGTCAGGATAAGCACTTCGGACCAGGACGCAAGTCGCTCAAGTTCCGTATGCGGCCAAAGCTGCTCGACGGCATCGGGCTTTTGTTCTGGAAAGTAATCGGTCGCTCGTATACTCACATTAAACGGCTTCAAAACATCGACCAAGCGACGTCCGTTCCCACCAAGTCCGACAATGCCTACTCGTTTTCCATGGAGATCGTCCGTTGGCCGGCGAACAAACTCCTTGTTCTGCCATTGTCGATAAAAGATCGGGATACCCCGAAGCAGACCGAGCAACATCGCGAGCGTTTGTTCTGCGACTTGGTTTGCGAACAGCCCGGATGCACTGCAAACCACGATATCGGAATCGATTACCGCTGGGTGCAGGCAGTGGTCAAGTCCTGCTGCTGACGATTGGATGAAGGTCAATCGCCCCTCAGCAACTACGTCTTGCCACGGCACGGGCACTTTTGCATGCCCGACGAAGATGTCTGCGTCGAAAATTCTTTGTGCGATCGTTTCCTGAGTCGCTTCGATCAATACCGCATGCGGAGCAGCATTTTGCATCTGCTCCCGGTGACGGTCCTGTGTTGGAAAACAATAGACAAGGTTCGTCACGTTGTTACGCTAGATCCCGATCTTCGAAAAGCAACAACCCAATGAGTGTTGCAGCGATTCCATAAATCGTGGTGTAGATGAGCACGCTGGCGATAACAACCCAAGGAATACTCACTTCAGCGTCAATCGCAGCTTCCATCGAGAAATGGCTAAGGTTTGGAATAACCGCAGAGATGAGTTGCGAGAAGAACTCGACCAATGGCAATCCACCTGCTGCGGACTCGACGATCGTTGGGGTTAAGTGACCCAAGAGATAGATCGAAAAGCAGATTGTGAAATTCGCCAGTAGAGAAAACCTAGTCCCTAGTGCGACGGAAAAGGCACCCAACACCACCGCTTGAAAGAACGCCAACGCCAACCCCGGGATGGTCTGCATCATTTCTTGGTGGCATTGTTGCCAAAGTGGTTGCTCCAATGAGTTCTCTCTCGCTTCGTAAATCGGCTTATAGGCAACCGCCAAAAGTTCGATGGTCCCGAGTACCAAAAACATCAGCATGACAATCCAAACCACTCCAAGGATCTTGCCGATAATGAAGGACCGACGATGGATCGGTTTGCTCAACAACGTCAATGCAGTTCGGCCTTCGATCTCTTCGTTGACGGATGTACTTGCAGACCATACCGCTTGGAATGTAGCGGCGATGAGAATCAATGTGACACCGCAATCCTTAAGCAACTTGATGTCTTCACCCAATGTATGGAAGGGAAGGAAGACGAACAGCAAGATTGATAGTGCGACAATAATGATAAGGATGATTGGGAGCGGTTGCGACAATTCGCTTTTCGCGGCCGATAACGCAATGGCAGCAACCTTTGGCGAAACAGCTTGCATCAACATAAAAAGCAAGCCGAATATCACGACAAAAATCGAGACTAGCACAAAGGTCGAAGATTCCCTAACGGTCGGGGTTGAGATGACTCGGACCTCAAGGTTCGCCGTATCGATCTCTTGATTTTGAACGTAAATCTCGGCGCCCGCGGCGAGCGGCAGCGGACACTCTGCAGCACCCATCTTGGTGTTCCAAATCAAAGTCCGTTTCGCTTCAATCGTAAAGGGCTTGGAACGTACCTCGCCGATGCTCGGTGCATCAATCCAAACCAATCGACGGTTAGAGGTGATTTCCACTTGGCCCAAAATACCTGGGTCGTATTTCAGCTCAATCTTTTGAAAGGCGGCATCCTGATCGTCCGCTTTTACACCCGAAACGTCAAACTTGTAGGTCTTATCGTTGGCAGCAAACAGCTGTGGTATTCCTTCGATCGCCGCCATCGGCTTTTCTACCAAAAAGGTAGACGCCAATGCAATCAGAGAGAGGCCCACCAAAGCGGTCAGCATGTAAAGCCCTATCCCTTCGAAAAAGAGCGATCGAAGCTCTCCCAAAAATCGAGGCGAAGAACAAAAGATAAAGGACCAAACGACCACACCGATCATCATGGTCATGGCGATCGAGATCATCGCCCATTCGTCGTTTGCAAATGCCCCTCCCATGCCGAACAAAGCCTGTCCTTCGGCACTCACTTTTGTGTAAATCGCGTTTGCTCCGCCCAAAAGCAGCGTCAACGCCAAAGCCAAAAGGTGTGCAGAACCGTCCCTGCGAAATTGCTCAAGCCGAGTGATTTTTGAAAGCAGAAAGAAAATCACCAACAAAACGGCGAGAATCATCAATCCTAAAAGGACC
>JBBRGW010000294.1:0-5720 GCA_038223525.1 Pirellulales bacterium | reverse complement strand
TCCATTGACCGCTGTTGGTTGTTGCTGATATCTAGGCACATCGGACGGGCTACCCAGCCCGTTGGCAGGATAATAGGATTGCGGCTGACCCGGAAAGACTTGAGATTGATTAATTTGTGGCTGAGCGAATTGTGGCTGAGCGAATTGCGGCTGATTCAATTGCGGCTGAGCAAATTGCGGTTGGCTGTTCGCGTTGGGTGACGTTGGGATACTGGAAAAGCTTCCACCCGATCCTATGTTAGATGGTAATACCGGTGCGACATTTGCAGCTGGATCACCGGCTGGCGAGCCAGCAAATCCGCCCGGATATCCGGCAGGAAATCCACCGGCGGGCGTGCCTTGGAGACCGCTCGGCAAAATCGCGCCAGTACCTGGAATGTCTTGAAAGTTCGCTAGGTAATTGTTTGCTGGGCTATTCCAACGGACTCCTGATGCAGCGAGCGAAACGGGATACTCCTGCAATGGGTGAAAATCATCAACGATGGTTCTTGAGAATTGCGGGCTCACTTGCTGAATGATGGTGTAACGCGGTCCCGGTAGAACCTCGATGGTCGATGTCGAACTTCTGTCTGTCGAAGCACTCGACGTTGCATCCTGCTTTCTTGTTTTCGGAGCTAGACGAGGCTTTTCGTCCGCATCTCGATCGCCGTCTTTGTCTTCGATTCTATCTGGTTGGACAACATCTTTTTTTGATTCTTTCTGCCGCAACTCGATAGGAGATGGTTTATCCTGTTCGCTTTGCACTGCGAGCTTTTCTTCATTGCGTTGGAGGAACTTTCCTAAAGGGTTAATGTCCCCTTGGGAATCGGCGGCTCGGTTGAGAGCTTGCCTCAATAGTTCCAGGTCTTGCTTGGCATTGGAGTCAGTGCGTGGCCGAAAGACGGGTGTGTCGGTGTCGGATTGCGCTTGCAATGGATTCGAGATGGAAAACGACAGCATGGCTGAAACAGACAGCCTGATCGTCAGTTTGGAATTATTCTTCATGGTGCAATTCTTGTGAGTCTAACTAGTTCAGCTTTTTGGCGTTGTTCGTTAACGGCAATTTGTTAACGGTTATGTTCGGCTACTTAGGATTGATTTTGACCCGAGCTGCTTTCAGCCTTTCGACGGCATTGGACTGCGATGCTTCTTTGAGCTGGTTATCATCCAGATAAAGTTTCAAGAAGGGTGCAAACCGACCCTCCGCTTTGATGTCCGCTTCACAGGTTTCCACGAGCGGCAACAGGTCGGGGAATGTGTTTCCATTTAGCATTAGAAAATTGGGGGTCAGAGTTCGAACAAATTCGAGGTTCTTCGCGCCGCAGCCATTGAGATTGATCGAATCAAGTCCTTTCAGTTTTCCGATAGGTGCCGTGTCTCCGATCGGATTCCCGGAGGCGTCTAACGTCCACATTTTCTTCAGTCCAGAGACCGGTTCAAGCGATTTGATTTGATTGTTGGCAATGTAGAGCGAACGCAGATTGCTCATCTCTCGGAGCGGCGATAAGTCTGCGATTGCATTTTTGGAAAGTTGCAAATATTGTGCTTGAACCAAGCCGGCCATAGAATCGATTTTTTCGATCTTGTTCGACGACAAATCGATCAGCTGCAATTGTTTCAGCTCTTTGATTGGGTTCAGATCAACGATTTCGTTTTTTTCGAGATCGAGTGTCATGATCGCTTTGCAATTCTGAATCCCCTCGAGGCTTTTGATTCCCTTTCCCTTGCCAATCACTTGGGAGATGTTTTTGACATCCTCTGCAGTGAGCGGCTCGGTATTGTATCGCTTGTCGAAGACCTCTTTTCGAACTGCCGCTTCCAATCCCTTATCGGGGAATAAATCATCAGAAAACACGACTCGAGCGTTCGTGGATGTAGAAACGAGCAGCAGAACCGCGAAGAATCCGCGGCGGAAAGAATAAGCCGAACAAAGCATCCAATTCGCCTTCCTAAAGTGGTCTGGGTGGGTCCTCGTCTCCACTTTATCCCAAGGAGAGTGTCAATTCCAGGCTTGTTGGCCCCCTTCTTGGTGCACACCTACCTTTTTAGAGTACAAAAGAGGTATAAATATTGCTTTGTGCCTGCATCCTAGCCAAGTGACCAACGAACAAGAGGATTGAATTGCGAGTCTTGTTAACTGCCTTCGAACCCTACGACACCTGGGAACAGAACTCGAGCTGGGAGGCCTTGGTCACGTTTCTGCATCATCGCGGACTGCCCGAAGGGGTGACAACACGGAGATATCCTGTCGATCTGTTGCAGTTGCAAGCCAGGTTAGAAAAAGATCTTGCGGTGGGCTTCGATGCGATTGTGCACATGGGACAAGCCCCCGGTATCAGCCGCGTTCAAATGGAAGCGATCGCGCTCAATGTGGCAGGGATGACCGAGGCTGCAGGTGACTTCTTTGGTCCGCTGGTTCCGAACGGTCCTGTTGCATATCGAACGAATTTCCCATTGGACCAATGGAATGCCGAACTCCGTTCCAGCGGTATACCGTGTTCGGTATCCTTTCATGCTGGAACCTATCTTTGCAATGCGGCTATGTATTTGTCTCACCATTGGCACGAGATTCATCGTCGATCTTGCATGATTGGATTTCTGCACGTACCTTTAACTCCAGAGCAAGTTCTTCATAGCCGCCGCGACCTGCCCTCCATGCCTCGTGAACAATCGGCTGAAGCCATCGAGAAGATTCTGGACCTGATCCAAACCCGCGAGCGCGTGGCTTAAGGCGATGGGCAGGCTGTGAAATTCCAGTTGTAGTTTGGGACCATTGTCCCGAACAAATCAACGGACGGGACAATGGTCCCATCCTACGGTACTTTTCATTCTGACGGTCGACTTAAGAGAACTGACTTATCTGACTGATTCCTCTCGAACCTACTTTACCGATGCCCAACGACGAAATAGCCCGTATCTATTCCTCATTCCAACTTGGCGAACTCTCCGCGATCGAGTTTGGACAGCGAATACTCGAAGCAGCCGTGCAATCGCACGGCTCCGTCACCCCCGACTTAGATCGGAAGCGAAGATGCGGTTATCCCGAAGTCATTTATGGGTCAGGAAAGTCGCCTGACTCGATTCGAAATGTCACAGAGGCGATCCTCGCGGACAATGAGGAGGTGCTGATAACGCGTGTTACGCCGGAGCAGGTCCGAACGCTCACGGAGATGTTTACATACACACGATGGAACCACGTGGGTCGAACATTGCGTATCGGTAGACAAGCGACCCCATTGGCTCCCGAATCTGTCGCATCCGGGACCGAACAGAATTCGCGAATAGTTGCGGTGGTAAGCGCAGGAACGACAGACGAAAGCATTGCCATCGAAGCGATTGAAACCCTGGCTTGGATGGGCGTATCGACCCGTCTGATCCAAGATGTCGGGGTTGCTGGCCCGTATCGTTTGATGTCCCAAGTACCCACTCTGCAAACCATGAAGGCAATTGTTTGCGTGGCGGGGATGGAAGGGGCTCTCCCAAGTGTTCTCGCAGGGCATGTGCGTTGCCCTGTGATTGCGGTTCCTACCAGTGTTGGTTACGGCGCCAATTTTGCTGGCCTATCCGCTTTGCTTAGTATGCTGAACAGTTGCGCATCCAACGTCGCAGTAGTGAATATTGATGCCGGCTTCAAGGCGGGCTATCTAGCGGGACTCATCGCAAACGGATAACCGCTCTCGCGTAAGTGCCAGACTTGGAAATTACTAGCAATACTACTGGTGGACAATGACTCCACCCAGTATCGTCAGCTCGACATTTGCCGTTAGTATCTCGGATGGCTTGCAAATTAGCAGATCCTTATCCCACATCACAAGGTCCGCCATCTTCCCTTTTTCGAGCGAGCCCAACTGCTTTTCCTGAAACGACGCCCTGGCGGGCCAGAGCGTATAGCTTAGTAGCGATTCTTCCCGCGTCATGCATTGTTTCGGATAAAACGCATCTCCAGATGCAAGCTGCCGTGTTGCGGCAGAGTAGATGCTGACGCGAGGATCGACTTTCTCAACAGGCGCGTCTGTTCCGTTAGGTACGATAGCGCCCGTGTCTATTAGTGATCGCCAAACGTATGCTCCTTGTGCGCTGCGTCGCTCGCCTAATCTTTGAGGAACAAAAATCGCGTCGCTTGTACAATGATTGGCTTGCATCACCGGAATGACACCCAACTTCCCAAATCGCGGAATATCCTCAAGCGAAAGATGCTGAGCATGTTCGATACGCCAACGATGGTCGCTGCCAGCTTGATCGCCGAGGACCTGTTCGTAAACATCGAGCACTTCGCGATTTGCCCGATCACCGATCGCGTGAACGCAGAGCTGCCAGCCGCGTTCTTTGCACAATACGGCAATTCGGCGAAACTCATCGATAGCAATTGTGTTCAACCCAGAGGTTGTTGGCAAATCGCTGTAAGGTTCCAGCAACCAAGCACCATGCGGGCCAAGCGCACCATCGATCGAAATCTTGACGCTTCGCACGCTCAAAAACCCATCGCCTTCATTGGCCCATTTATGCGCATTCATCTGCGACTCCAAACTCGAACTCCCTTCGCGAATCATGACCGCCATCCGCACGGGCAATTTCCCTTCCTCCGCAAATCGTTTCAATTGTCGGACTGTCGCAAAACTACTGCCTGCATCGTGCACACTCGTGATACCCCGGCGTAGGCATTCCTTTCCAGCCAACTGGATTTGCAACAAGGTCGCTGTCCTCATTTCCTCATCGGTCAATCGCTCGGCGGTTCGCGACTGAGCTCGTCGGATTAAGGATTGAGCGTTCTCGCGAAAGACTCCGATTGGGTTTCCCGCGGTATCCTTTATCAGTTCACCTCCTTTGGGATCGGGCGTGTTGCGATCGACACCCGCAATCTTCATCGCCGCGTCATTCGCGAAGTTTGCGTGCCCACTTGCATGAGTCAAGACAACTGGATGATCGGGCACCATCGCGCTCAGCGCCGTATGGTTTGGATATCCATCTACATTCCCTTTGGGCGGAGATGTCCATTTGGACTGATGCCATCCACGTCCCTCGATCCAAGTTCCTTTTGGTAGTCGCAGCGATGCCTCGAGCACTTGCGATTCTATTTTTGCCCAGGAATCTGCTTCGCTCAAATCGAGCATCTGCAGCGATTGCCCAAGACCGATAAAATGGAGATGACTATCAATCAATCCTGGCGTTATCGTCATTCCTGCTGCATCGATTACCTGTGTCAACTTATCCATAAACGGATCTACCGCAGAACGATCACCAATTGCCAAAATACGCCCGGATTGAATGGCGATTGCAGTCGCCCGCGTCATGGCAGAATCGCAAACGAGGATCTTGGCATTGACGATCGCTAGATCCGCCCGCTTGGTCTTGGTCTCATCCTGTGCTGTCGCCTGAATTGACAACGCTATGAAGACCAGCGGTAGCAACATTGGTAAAGAACGCATCGTTCGAGTTTCTAGATTATTCAAAAGTGCGACCTATTCTAGGACATGGGATGAGCGTTCGAACTTAGGCAAAAGGATTGTCGAACAAGGCTATTCGCCTGTCGCTTGAAGCAAAACGGTTCCGAAATTTGAAGTACTTTGGAACGGGTGATTGTCGATGATGGCTCAGTCACTGTCAATCAGCGTCACTGTCAATCAGCGGCTCGGCATGGAAAGGTTAGTTCGTTTCTTTGCCCGCCGGACACATTTGATTGCGGGATTTCCGATGAAAAAAAAGAAACGTTGGCTTGTCGAGATTGTCGATCGTCTATAATG
>JBBRGW010000293.1:0-5721 GCA_038223525.1 Pirellulales bacterium | reverse complement strand
TAGGAATCACGACGCGGAGCGTCGTGCAACTAAGTTTGCCAACCCACTTTTTTATTTGGACGAAGCACTAGGAGTTTGCTGGCGGCATCTATCTAGGAAATTCGACCTGCTTCGGGCTTGCAAGATAGCCGATCAAATCGCGAACTTGATCGTTGGTTAATGTTTGCAGCAATCCATCCGGCATCATGGAGACCTTGGAAAGCGTCCGCCCGTCGATCTCAGCCTTGGGGACAACCAACCGCTCATTGGTAGTTTGCAGGGTCAAGGCAACGTCGGTTTCGTCGACCACCAGTCCAGTTATCACCCTGCCTGCGTCGGTTTGCACCATTTCCATCTGGAAGTCCTTCGCGACCGCCGCGCTCGGATCGACCAGGTTCTCAAGCATGTACTCGACATTGGTGCGTTGAGCGCCAGTGATCTCGGGACCGATGACTCCCCCCTGTCCAAACATGCGGTGGCAGTTGGCACAGTGTTTTTGAAACAACGCGCGACCTTCCGCCAAGTTCGCTTTCCTGACGTTTTCCGGCGATAGAAGCTTTCGGTATCTCGCAATCGTTTGCAATTTCTCAGCCGAGGTCGTTCGCACCTCGCCCCATTGCAGAGCGATGCGATTGCTAAGTTGACTGTCCCCTAGGCTCTGCAACTGCCTGGCCGTAAATGCCGTGATTTCCTTTCGCGGGATCCGATTCGCCTCGACCTCATCCATCAAGGCCGCACCCCACTTCACCCGGGAAGCCAACGTTTGCAGGGCATCTTGCCTCGCATCATTATCAAACGATTCATACCCATCGAGCAGAAGTCGCGGAGTTGCGGTGTGATTGAACTCAGCCAATCCCCGAATCGCTTCACGCCTGACCTCAGGGTCTCCCACTAGTTCAACCAGCAATGCATCCACGCCCGCAGCCTTTTTGACGACGAGCGAATGAATGGCTTTTTCGCGATCTTTAGATTCCTCCGAACGATCTGCTGCGACCTTCTTCAGCGACTCAAGTGCCCGAGCATCGCTGAACAAGAGCGCCAGTTCAATCGAAGCTTGGCGGACGCTTCGATTCGAACTCGCTTCCAATTTCGAAAAGGCGCTGGTCCAAGCTTCCGGCTTGTCAACCGTACGCCTACCTTCCAGTCCCTGAATCATGCCCGTGAGAATGTCTAGTTGGACCAAAGGATCTTCATTGCTCTCGGTAAGTTCGGCAAGGGTTTGCGACAAAGCATTGAGGCCAATGGTGGATTGCAAATGAGAGGCAAGCCGGCGCGCGATATGTTTGCGAACCAGCGGAATACGGCACTCGCTAATCATTCTCACAAATCGTTTTTGGTCCACATCGACCAACGGCTCAATGCCATACCAAATCATCAAGGGCAAATTCATATCCAAAGCATCTTCTGAATGCCTCAGCAAATGGGAGGCCACCTCCCATCGGTCCTTGAGCGGAAGCCGCTGAAGTCCGCTGGCCAAATGCAACCGAACGTAAGCGCTCGAGTCGTTGGATGCCAAGTCTCGAAAACCGCGCAAAGCAATTTCGGAAGGCTTTGCATCTTCGCACAAGAACCGAATCGCCCAAGCGCGAATGTATTCGCTTTCATGCGAAAGCTGTTCGTTCAAGAAGTTTTCGTCCCCGCCACCTAGGACTCGCAGCGTCCAAAGCGCACGCAGTTTATTGGGAACGTCTACTTGCTGCTGAAACATTGCGAGCAATTGATCCCGATTCTGTTTCATCTCTTTTCCGTTTGCTGCCCGTTCCTGCAATACGCGTCTGGCATGGCGAACATGCCATTCGTTGCGATGCAGATGTAACTGGATAAGTTGGTCATCGGAAAGGCTTGCAATGTCGACCGGCGAGAACGTGGGCGTTCCATAGGTGATCTTAAAGATGCGTCCCGTTTCACGGCGAGTGTTTCGAACGCTATGGCATTCGCCCGTGTCGGACCAGTCGCTCATATAGACGCCACCATCTGGACCGTATTGGACCGTGACTCCCATATGCCACGGGTCACGCGAACGGACGATGTCTGAGCCGTGAGAAGCTGTGTAGCCTGAACCGGAGCGAGCCAATATGTCGTTATTGATACGCTTGCCATGGATATTGTTGGTGAAGATCGAGTTGCGGTACTTGTCCGGCCAATTGTCCCCGAGGTAGATCATCGCTCCACAGTGTGCATGCCCGCCACCCATCTCATCTTCTTCTGGACTTCCAATCCCTTTATGAAAATCTGATCCGCCTAAATAATGCAAATGGTCGGCAATCGTGGCGATCCTTTCGTAAGCGTATTTGCTGGATTCGCGATTTCGCCACGGTTCGTAGTGTGCTCCTTGGATGACGTGAAATAGATGCGGGTTTACGCAATTGGTGACGAAGCTCTCGCCGACGTCATTCCAATCGATACCCCATGGGTTGGTTGTCCCATCTGCGTACGGTTCCCAAACGTGTCGGGTCGGATGATATCGATAGACGCCGCCATCAAATTGAATTCGCTGATTGTCTGGAGTACCGGGCTTTGCAATGCGAGACCAATTGGTGCGACCATGCGTACCGTACAACCATCCATCAGGTCCCCATGCGAATCCATTTGCAAGGTTATGGCTATTCGCATGATTGCCGAACCCATCGAGCAGCACCTCAGGCTGGCTATCTGGCACATCGTCCCCGTTGCGGTCCGGTATGAAGTAAAAGTAGGGTGGCGACATGACCCAAGCGCCGCCGAAACCTACCTCAATACCCGTTACATAGTTGAGCTGATCGTAGAAGACCTTCCGCTTGTCAAATTTCCCATCGCCATCGGTATCTTCAAAAACGACGATCCGATCGCCGGGCTTGGTTCCGTGGGTGGGATAGTTGTAAGCTTCCGCTACCCACAGTCGCCCACGATCGTCAAAACAGAATCCGATAGGCTGCTGCACATCGGGTTCCCCAGCGAATAAAGTCACTTTGAAACCGTCCGGTACCACCATAGTCGAGGCCGCTTCCCCTGGCGGCAACGGCGTGTCTGCATCGTTATCGAAGAGCGACGCTGCGACAGGCAGTATCAGCAAAATGAGAGCGAATGCAGATAAGGATTTCATTTAGTAACCTTGCTGAGGACTGTGTTCATTGGGAAGCGTGATCGCTAAGGGCAATGTCATGGTCGCGCCCGGCAGGCCCGGCAGGTGCGACCCTACTTCATGCGACTTTTCCATTCTTTCCGATTGTAACGACTGGAACGAAGTTGCTTGAACCCAAACCGAAAACTCTACGCGACCCTCGCGGTTTATCCACGCTATCACCTCATTATGACCCATATTTCTAGGCCATTTCCGTTTCGAAATTCCTTTTTGGTTTAGTAAAACATGTCTATTGAACGCGACAACATCGATTGCCTCACCACTGAGAGCAAGGCACTTGCTGTTAATCTTGACCCGAGACGATACGGCTCATTTGCCGAAATCGGAGCCGGACAAGAAGTCGTGCGTTGGTTCTTCCGAGTCGGCGGAGCAGCAGGCACCATCGCCAAAAGTATGTCGGCCTACGATATGGCCGTTAGCGACGCGATCTACGGTCACTGTGAGCGATACGTTTGCCGACAACGACTTGAGGATATGCTCGAACACGAACATTCCCTCAATTTAGAGCGACTCAAGGAAAGCCGCGGAGATACGACTGCATTCTTCGCTTTTGCCGACACCGTCTCTGCTCGCAACTTCAAAGGGACCAACGATTGTCACGGTTGGATGGGGGTCCGTTTTCAATCTCACCCTGGCGATCAAGATAGCCAGATCATTATTCACGTACGTATGCTCGATACCGAAAACGCTCTGCAACAAGAAGCGATTGGGATCATTGGGGTCAATTTGCTTTATGGCGCATTCTTTCTCAATAACGAACCGGACCGACTGGTCCAGTCCCTGCTCAACAACCTAAGCACACGCCGCATCGAAATCGACATGATCGAATTCTCGGGCATCGCGTTCCGAAATGTAGACAACCGCGTCATGAGCTTGCGACTGGTCCAATTGGGATTGAGCAATGCAGCGATGTTTTCCGCCAAAGGAGAAGTGCTCCAGCCTTCTGAAGTTCTGTACAAGAAACCGATCCTGGTAGAACGAGGCAGTTTCCGACCATTGACAAACGTCAACCTCGACATGCTGCGATCCGCTCACGAAAAGTTCTGCCAAGAGCCCGATGTCGAAGCAGATCAAGTGGTCGTATTGGCTGAAATCACGATGAAGAATTTGCAAGCCAACGGCGACATCGACCTGCGTGACTTCCTCGCGCGAGTGGATACCTTGGCCGCTTGTGGAATGACCGTCCTTATCTCAGACTACTTTGAATACTACCGACTTGCCGCCTACCTGGCTCGTTACACTAAGAAGAAGATCGGCATCACCATGGGTGCCGGTAGTCTATGCGATCTATTCGATCACAAATACTATTCCGAGCTGGATGGAGGAATTCTCGAGTCGTTTGGTCGATTGTTCAAAAACGACCTCAAGCTCTACATCTATCCACTGCAGGATCGAAACACAGGCGTACTGACGACAGTAGACAGTCTCCGGGTCGCCCCTGAATTGCGAAAGCTCTATGAATACTTGGTGGACAAAGGATGCATCGAGCAACTGGACAACTTCAATCCGGTCAACTTGAGAACGTTTTCACGCGATGTGTTGCGTCAAATCCAAGCGGGTGACGCCAGTTGGGTCGAGCACGTTCCCGCCGAAGTCGCCGAGGTTATTCAGCGACGCGCGTTCTTTGGATATCGCCGAACTTCACCCCCAGGGAAACAAGTCAATCCGGCATTCATCTCCGCCAGCGTTAGCAACGCACCGTTTCTGACGGCACCTGTGAATCCCTAATTGCTACTTTAGTTCGCCGCAGTCGCGGATGCTGATGTACGCTTGAGGCTTACCGTCTTCGCTCCTACTGCCGAGCTTTTCAATCCTTTTAACGACATCCATCCCTTCGAGCACCTTGCCGAAGACAACATGTTTCATGTCCAAATGAGGTGTCGGGACCGTCGTTATAAAGAATTGAGAACCATTGGTATTTCTACCCGCATTGGCCATGCTAAGCATCCCAGGCGCATCATGCTTTAACGTAAACGCTTCGTCATTGAACGTCTCGCCATAAATGCTCTCACCGCCGGTGCCGTCCGCTTTGGTAAAGTCTCCGCCTTGAAGCATGAATCCTGGAATAACACGATGGAAGATGCTCTCCTTGTAATGCAACGGTTTACCAAGCTTGCCGATCCCTTTCTCGCCCGTGCACAAGCAACGAAAATTCTCAGCCGTTTTTGGAGCATCCTCTCCGAATAGCCCCATCACAATTCGGCCGGCGTCTTCGTCGCCAATCGAGATGTCGAAGAAGACCTTCGAGGTGACGTTGCCGGTCGGGGGCCTTTCTGTGGATTTTTCGGCTGGTTGCTTTATTGACTCTTCCGCAGTGCAGCCGAAAAGAAAAAGGAAACTTGTGAGGATGGAAAAACGAACCATCGCATTTCGCGACATCTTAGAACTCCGAATGGGCAGTATTTGCAATTTAGTAAACGGGAATAAAATAGTGTAACCCGAATCGAGGCGATTGGGGCGCCGCCGCTATGCGATGCAACTCGGATCGGTTCTCAACCGGAGTTGGATATCTATTTAGATACTTATGATATGTCTGCCCGCCTGGACGGACAACGTGTCGAATTCTCGCCGGGTAGAATGCAGGGCGAAGACGAATTGTACTGGATGACCACCATTTTTCC
>JBBRGW010000292.1:0-5752 GCA_038223525.1 Pirellulales bacterium | reverse complement strand
TTCCATAGACCCACGTATTGAACGGGTTGGGTTGAAGCTTGAAACGAATCATGGTGGTTTTTTTCGGGGAATCCTGTCGAACATTCGCAGAATACATGCCTTAAGGAGTCAGATTCGAGACTGGAAGCCCGAGGTTGTGGTCAGTTTTTGCGACTCGACCAATATTGTCACACTTCTTGCATGTCCGACGAAAATTCCGGTGGTCATTTCGGAACGAAGCGATCCGCGTCGACAAAAACTGACTCGCCCTTGGGAGCTGCTTCGAAATAGATACTATCCAAGAGCAAAAATCTGCGTCGCGCAAACTCGTCAAGTGGGAGATTACCTTATATCCGCTCGATTGATTGCTCCTTCAAAAGTTATCGTGATTCCCTCCGCCATTCGTATTCCCGAGATCGATCTCCCGACCTTGAACTCGAATCGCCTTTCGTACACCAATCGAACGCTTGTCTATCTCGGACGGCTCTCCCGGGAAAAACGAATCGATCGGTTGTTACAGGCCTGGTCAAAACTGGCTTCCCGTCATGCGAGTTGGCAACTCAAGATTGTAGGGGATGGGACCGAGCGGGTTCCCTTGCAGAATCTTGCCACGGAGCTTGGCATCCATGCATCCGTCCAATGGGCTCTTTGGAGCGACGATGTTTGGTCCTCGCTCGGCTCAGCGAATGCCTATTGCTTAGTTAGCGACTACGAGGGGTTCCCGCAGTCTATGTTGGAAGCGATGGCTTCTGGATTGCCGATCGCAGTCCTCGATTGCAGCCCAGCTATTCGGCAAACGATTACCGACGGTGAGAATGGTTTGATCATTCCATCCGAAGATCAAATTTATGCGGTGCTTGATCGCTTGTTGAATAGCGAAGCACTGCGAATCGCGTTAGGCAGTAATGCAGCGAAGCGAGCGAGCGACTTCGAATGGTCAGCAATCGCACCGCAATGGCTCAAAGCTATCACCATTGCGAGACGCTGACCGCATCACCAGCGATTGAATTGCCTTGAGTCGCTGCCTGCAACTAGGGTGCATCCAACTTCGACGCCGTAAGTTTTTCTCTCCATAGATTTTCCGAAGCGCTTCGCATAATTCGGTAGCGTGAACTCGTATATGCGATTCGCGAGCCGATTTCCCGGACGAGTGTGCCGCCATGAGAATCGCTACACGGTCTGCGTCGAATTCCGTCCACCAACAAACGGCGATGAGAGAAGCCAGGAACAATAGAAACAAAAGCACGCAACTAACACTCAGCCAAACACCTGTTATGAATGTCATCGACCCGAGAAGCAGTACGACAATGACCAACGTGGGTGCCATGCGGATCCACGCATGAAATCGGACGCAGTGTGACAACTCGTGCAAGACGACCATGGCAAGCTCTCGTTCATTGAGCTTCTGAATCAAAGCGTCGGTCAAAAGCAATTTACGTCCGAATCCAAAGAGGCCGACAACCGCCGCGTTTGCAACCCTGCAGCCTGTCGGCCAAAGTAGGATTCGAGGGACTCTTGAACTCCCTATTCGCCAGGTACTCTCAACGGCGTTTAATACGGTCTCGTCGACTGGTCCAGCCCCTATCAGTTTGGTGAACAGGTACGGCAAAAGTAGCGTAACGATTGCAGATGTCGAAAGCGTGCAAGCAATCGTTCCAAACAATCCTGGGTTCGGCCCGACGATTTGGACCTTGGTAGCAAGATCGACTAACGCAGCAATCGCGATAGGGAGCACAACGGGGATGAACCAAGTGTTAAGAATCGTTCGGGTCACTTCGACTCGGTAACTGACCATCATTGTGTAGATGGAGGTGGCTATTTGGCCAAAACGATTCATTCGTGACACCCGAATCAGTTCGATCAACAATAACAGTACGATGCAAGGCGTTAGCGAAAGCGCGATGCTCATCGACTGCGAACCGATCGCGGTGTTCATTCGACTTGTCCACTGTGTCCATCCGGAAGCGACAAGGCAAATTGGCTGGAGCAAACACCAAAGCCATAGCAATAGGGATTCTCGATTGCGAAGCATCCATACTGTTTGAGCTTGATCGCTAAGTGCTTTGTTAGCCATACTACCATCGAAGCACTGCCGTTGTGCCTTCTCGAGCCAACGGGCAGCGAGCGCAAAACAACCAACGACCAACCACATGTTGAGACAAGCATGCCAGTCAATTGCGCCTGATTCTACGAGCGAAGGCGTTGCGCCATCGGCTGCGAAATGCAAAAGCTGGTTGGAAATCAAAGCCGAGGGGAGGAATAGAAAATAGACAAGCTGCATTGGAGCGATACTGCGTTGCGAAGGAAGCGGAATGCTTCCTATTCTAAACCGGCTTCCAAAAGATCGAGCGTCGAACGATTCAAAAGGCTTCCGATTCGTCGCCTAGGCTTTCACGGAATCGAATGTAGGGAACGTAGCGATGGCTCTATCGACCGAGAAGGCTTCGTACATAGTCTTTAAAAAGTAGCATCTCGCCAGGTGCATCAGGGCCGATAATCAACGGGCCTTTGGATGCGATGGGCCGCAGACCATGGCTCCCCTTTACCAAACTTGCATCCAGTGGGATCACGTCCATCTTGTATCGGAACCCCAACTTCTTTTGGACGAGTCGGGCTGCCGCTCGCATTTTGGAGGTCATAAAAAGCTCGACGGGGTCGTAACCTGGCTTCCGATGAATGTCGACGGTACGGGCAAAATCGGGTGCCAATGCGTCGTCGAGCCAGTAGTAGTAGTTGAACCAAGCGTTTTCGTCGGCAATCACGATCCATTCGCCACTCCGAGGATGGTCCAACGCGAGCTCACTAGGATGCACGACCGAAGCGACCCCATCCAACGACTGGACCAAGTGCTTTACCTCGTCCATCATGCTGGCCTCACGTACATACAGATGAGCAAGTTGATGATCCACGACCGCAAAGGCTTTGGATTCGCCTGGCAATAAAGTTTCACCGAATGGACCGTTGCGAACGTTTAACCATCCGGCTTGCCGCAGCGCTCGATTGATTGCAACCGACTTCTTGACCGGAACCAAACCATACTCGGATACAACTATTGGAACGGCTCCAATCGATTGCGCAGCATCGATGATGATCGCCGCGCACCGGTCGATTTCGGCAACTCGTTCTCGGTCAGGAGCTTCCAATCGTTGGAAGTCGTAGTCGAGATGAGGTAGGTAGGTCAGCGTCAGTTCGGGCGCATTCTTTCTCAGGACCAGGGCGGTTGCTTTCGCAATCCAGTCCGACGCTGGCAAGCCTGCATTGGGGCCCCAAAAAGAGAAGAATGGAAAGGGGCCGAGCTTGCTGGTCAGATTGCAATCGGTTTGGTCTAGGACATCAAAGACCTTCGAACCATCACAGCCATAATAAGGCTTCGGCGTCACGCTCCATCGCACACCCGAGTTTTGGTTAAACCACCAAAACAGTTTCGCCGTCTCGATGCCATCGTAGAGCAATCCTGCATGCTCAATCAAGCTATTGGATTGTTGCCAAAATCGAACTTCGGCCGTGTCGCGAAAGTACCATCCATTTCCAACAATCCCATGCTGATTCGGCTGAAGGCCCGTCAACATGGTCGCTTGCGACGTGCAGGTAACGGCTGGGTACGGGGCCGTCCAAGGCGAAGCGTTTCCGAGTTGTCGCAAGTTCGGGGCGAACTGCAAGAGTTCAGGCGTTAGCCCCACAACATTGATTACACAAACTTTAGGCACGAATGCTCTATCCAGATTTGGAATGGGTAAACAATGTGGAGAGAAAGTCTCCGCCGAGTTTCCCCGCCGTTATCTCCCTCCGTTTTTTTCCGTTTGCCACCGACCCTTATCCAAATAGGACTAGGTGTTTACCTTGTTGTTCTTCTTAGCAACGGGTTTAGGAATCTGATCGTCGTAGTAGTCGCGACCGATCATAGTTCCACCATAATATCCACCGTACTGGTAAGTGGATCCGTAGCCATAGCCACCGTAACCGCTCTTGCCGTATCCACCTGAGCTGCCACCGCTGTAGTTGTCGTAACGATATCCGCCATATCCGTATCCGTTTCCGCCAACACCGATACCGTTGACTACCACCCCTAGCATGTTTGCATTGATCGAGTGCAACATCTGTGCGGCTCGTGTCGCGATCGGCTTTAGATTGCGTCGCAATCGGACAGTAAGTAGAACCGCGTCAACTAAGCTTGCAACGTTAGCCGGATCGCTAACCACGAGAATAGGTGGCGTATCTACGATTACGAAATCGAATTTTTCTTTGAGGGAAGCCAAGATGTCAGCAAAAGCCTCGCTCGAAAGCAATTCAGATGGGTTTCCAGGTCGTCGACCGCAAGTCACTGAAAACAGGTTTTCGATCGATGACTGTTGAATGGCTTCGTCCAGTGGCACCTTGCCACCAATGACTTGGACCAGACCGACGTCTTCTTTCAAGCCGAAGATTTTGGCAACACGCGGACGACGGAAGTCACAGTCGATGATGCAGACCCTTCGGCCGGATTGGGCAAACGAGACAGCCATGTTTGCCGCTACGGTGGACTTGCCGTCACCCGGAACAGGGCTCGTCACTTGAATCACTTTGATGTTCCCTTGCTGGCAACCAAAGAAAACAGCGGTTCGAATTCCGCGGAATGCTTCTGCTAGGGACGATCTATTCTTGTGGAGCGTAACGATGGAGCTGTCGACTTTTTCGTCGATACGATCTGCTCGGGATAGGGTGGCCAGAGGCAAGTGCCCAATGATCGGCATGCCTAAGTCGCCAGCGATCTCATCAGGGTTTCGGTAGGAACGATCTGCCATTTCGAGAATGTATGCCAATCCGCTGAACGCAACGAAACCGAGCAAGGCTCCGATGCCAAGGAACCGAGTCCAGTATGGACCTGCGGGAGCACCAATGGATGGCGTTTCCAGTTTTGTTATCGACTTCACTCCAAAATCAGCACCTATGTCGAGCTTGCGCAGACTGTCCTTAATCGTCTCCGCGACGTCCTTAAGACCCTCGAATTCCGCGAGGTTGAGCAAATAATTGCTGATCAGCGTCTGGTTTTTCATCATCGCCTCTTTGAGCAAATCCGCCTCTCTTTTGAATTCGTTCTTTTGCCAAATCAATGCAGAAAGTGTTTCCTTTAGAGCCCCATAGGCAACTTTGAGCTTGCTTTCAACGGTGACTCTCTCCGTTTTTGTATTTCCACCTTCGCTCAACTCATCCGAAGCCTTTTTGTAAACATCCTTGAGTCTTGCAAGCTGTTCTTCGTACCCGTTTAGTCGCGTCTTGGCAGCGATGACGCTTGGGTGAGAATCGCCTAGTGCTTGGTCCTTAAGGCGTTCCAATTCGGTTCGAAAGGGCATAATCCGTTCACTCTCGAATTGGTCGATGTTTCCTTGCATCCCTCTTAGGATATCTTTTTCTCGATTGATGTCAGCATTGCCATCGGTTTGCGTTGTACTTAGATCCCTGGTGGTGTTCAGTGCCATCTTCAACAGATCTTCGGGTGGGCGTTTTGCATCAATGCCTTCTTCAATTTGCCGAATCACAGCTTGTGTGTTTTTCATTTTGCCCTCGATTTCCAAAATCCATTGGTTGAAATTGGCAATCTTTTCCGCAGCCGGGTCAACTGGCTTACCGTCTTTCCACAAGATATCGCTCTGCTGCCGAAGCTTTGCTAATTCCGTTTTCGCGCTTAACTTGCTCTTGCTATAGGTTTCGTCAAACCTCGTCAAAACATCTTTCGCTTCCTTGGAGTAAGTAGAGACCTTTAGATTGATAAATTTCTCGTAGCCCGCCACGATGG
>JBBRGW010000291.1:0-5765 GCA_038223525.1 Pirellulales bacterium | reverse complement strand
TCGATATCAGTAGCCGACATGCCCATCTCTAACATCCGCATCTTGAGGTCGGCATCCATTTCAGCTTTTCTCGTTTTGTGCCAATGGTAAATGAAGGTTGGAATAACGCAAAGTGCGACAATGGCTATCCAAAATACATTTGCGGGGTTTAGAAGAATGGACATGGAACGAACTCCAAGGAAAGGGCAACAGCAATTTGCCAAATTGCAATCGGATACGGAATGAATTTTTGACGACGTCGCCGAAGACCAATTCGAACGAATAGGCTCTATCTTGGAAAGCCCCAACCGTAAATGCAAGGATTTTAGATACTTCATTGCACTTGTTCGTAGTTTGGGACCATTGTCCCGAACGAATCTCCCGAACGAATCTCCCGAACGAAGCAGACGGACGGGACAGATGGTCCCATCCTACGGAACGGCACGGAGCGCCGTTTCGGTACTATCTTTCCGCCATGATGCTTCGTCCGCGTTCTTTAGCAACGATGATATGGTCCAGCACTCGGATGCCTACCAATTCACCTACTTGTGCCAATCGATCGGTTACTGCTTTGTCTTCGCGGCTTGGGGTTGGGTCCCCGGATGGATGGTTGTGGACGAGTAGAATTGCCGAAGCGGAGTCGCGAATCGCGGCACGAAACACTTCGCGTGGATGAACGAGGCTTGCGTCCAAAGTGCCGACCGTAATGAGGTGCGAATTGATCGGTCCATGTTGGGTGTCGAGCGTTACAATGTGAAACTCCTCTTGCTTTCCGTCTATTGCCAACCGGCTGAAGGCTCGCATGCAATATCGAATGGCATCGTCCGAACCGCGGATCCTTTCCGGTGGCGTCGTTTGTTGGTCTTTGAGCAATGCGATTCTGCGGCCGAGTTCAATACCGGCCATAACTTGTGCGTAGCTATCTTTGCGGATCGCTTTGCTGATGTTTCGCAGTTCCGTCAAGCTGGCTTCTGGTAATTGGGCGACGCGATCCTCTGGGAATCGATTGGAAAGTTTGCGACCCGCTTGCACGGCGGACTCGCCGACGATCCCGACTCGAATCAATATTGCCAGCAGTTGAGCATCGCTGAGTTTTGCAGGTCCGTCGCGAAGAAGCTGTTCACGGGGTCGATCCTGCTCGGGCGATTGCTTGATTTGCTCACCGTAAACTTGGGTGTCGATCCAGAGATCGGTTGAACAGCTGGAGTTGCGGACCCAACGAAAAAATCCTTGGTTGTCTTTTTCGACGCGCGTTAGCAGACCGTCTCGAGTCAGTTGGTTTAAAACCTTGGTGACGTACGCGGCGTTTGCGTCTCGACAAACCTCTTTTGCTCCATCCGCTGAGAAATCGTCAAGTTCCTGAATGGCGTAGAGTATGGACTTGAGCTTTTGTTTGCGCTCGACGTTCATGGTTATTGATAGAAACAAGACAAAAAAATCGGTGGAAATGGCTCAGATTGGTGGAGAAAAGCGCTGATACCTTTCCAACCTACTAGAATTTCCCAGATCCGAATGCCGATTGCCACAGGGGGGACCGTGCGGCGAGCGACAAATTTGGGCAGTTTTAGTTCTGTGTTGCCTTCCGAACGCACATTTCCTACGATTGGCTTGTGATAAATTAGGTTGGTCGGGCAGAATGATTGGGCTGACGGATTTAAAATCCGGTCGATGCCTTTCGCAATTTTTGATCCAAATTCAATTTAGCAAGAAGTTTACCATGCGAACGCGAATTCAGAGCATAAGAAAACAGTCCACTCGCAAAGCGTTTATCGGGCTGCTATGCACTTCGGTGTTGTCGGCATCTCAAGCCTTCTCCACGAGCCTCGTGGCGGATGACCTATTGTTGGTAAAGGATGTTGCCGATCCACCTGCGGTTACCAAGATGGTGGTTCGCACTGTCAAAGACTTGATCTCACAGGCCCATATTCGGAAGCCCAAATTTGACGACAACTTGTCGATGCATGGGTTTGAAATTTTCTTGAAGAATATCGATCCGATGAAGTCCTATTTCCTCGCGTCGGACATCGAGGAGTTTAAGCCTTATGAAATGAAGTTGGATGATCTTCTCAAGGCGAGCAACATCTCGTTCGCTTACATCGCTTACAAACGCTACCTGCAACGCTTGGACGAAGTGATGCCGGTTATTCATCAACTGATCGACACCCAGCACGATTTTACCGTCTCCGAAACGATCTCTGCAGATGCTAAAGAAATCGGCTACCCTAAAGACGTCAACGAGCGCACCGATCGCTGGAGAAAGACGATCAAACTGAACATACTTTCGATGCGATATGATGGGAAGACAGACGACGAAGCGAAAGAGTCCTTGCACAAAAGATACAGGACGGTTTACAACGCCAAGTCAAAGACGGACGTTGACGAATTGCTCGAGCTCTACTTGACATCTCTGACCAACGCGTTGGATCCGCATACGACGTACATGGCTCCGCAAGAACAAGAGGACTTCAGCGTCCATCTCAAGCTCGAACTCAAGGGGATCGGGGCAACTCTACGACCCGACGATGGTACGACTGTGGTTGAGACGCTAGTACCGGGTGGTGCCGCCGACCTAGACGGTCGAATCAAGATGGGAGACCAGATCGTGGCTGTCGCTCAGGACGACGGTTCGTCCCCGGTGGAGACGCAAGACATGAAACTCAAGGACGTCGTCAAGATGATCCGAGGTGAAGTGGGCACGCGAGTCAAATTGCATGTCAAAAAGAAAGATGGCGGTGACATTCAAATTTACGATATCACTCGAGCTCTCATCAAGCTCGAGGATTCTGCCGCTCGCTCGGAAGTCATCGAGGATGGCACCAAACCGGATGGATCGCCCTACCGATTCGGCTACATCAACTTGCCGAGTTTCTATCTGGACATGGACGGTGCGAGATCGGGCAAAGCCAATTTCAAAAGCACCACGGCAGATTTGAAGGTAATACTCAAGAAGTTTCGTGAAACCAACGTAGACGTGGTCGTCCTGGACCTGAGCAAAAACGGTGGCGGGTCGCTTCCTGAATCGGTTTCGGCCACTGGTTTGTTTATCGATCAAGGGACCGTGGTACAGGTCAAAAACTTCGACGGCAAAATTGAAACGCTCGATGATGAAGACACGGGTGTCGCGTGGGATGGCCCGTTGGTCGTCAAGGTCAGTCAAATGAGCGCGAGCGCAAGCGAAATTTTTGCCGGCGCAATTCAAGACTATAAGCGTGGGATCATCGTTGGTGATCCAAAGACGCATGGCAAAGGCACGGTTCAGACGTTGATGGATCTGGCCCCTTATATGTTTGGGCCCTCGACGAAGAAGTCGGTCGGAGCACTCAAATTGACTATTCAGCAATTCTATTTGCCGGATGGGCGATCCACACAACTTGAGGGGGTCACTTCGGATGTGATCGTGCCATCGATTACTGCCAAGTTGGATATTTCAGAAAGCGATCTCGACTATGCGCTTTCAGCCGACAAGGTTCCAGCGAGATTGCACAAGAACTACCGAATGGTTGACAGCGCGATGAAGGTTATGCTTCAGCAAGCATCCGATCAACGCATTGCAAACAACTCGGAATTCGCAAAACTATTGAGCAAGATCGATGCGTATGTCAAACAGAAGGACGACAAGACGATATCGTTGAATGAATCCGATTTCATTGCTCGCCGCAAAGAACTCAATTCTGAAAAGGAAGAGGACGAGCAAGTTGAAGCGAAAGCGGAACGCAACAAAGTTTACAACCCTAGCTTCTACAACAAAGAGATCCTCAACATCGCCAGAGATTACGTTGAGGCGCTCAAGGTAAACAAGCAAGCTTCTAGATAAATAAATGGGTAAAGAAGCTGACACGGACGGGTTGCAACCCGCCGGGTATAAGACAGTGCAAGATAGGCAGCCCAAGAGGCTGCCTAACCCTCTTTGGATCGCTGCCTGTCTCTTTGCGCTAGTTCCTATTGCTCGATGGATTGTTTTCGAGACCGACCATCAATTCGCGAACATTGCTGGGGCACTTGCCGCACTTCTGGGTTGCTTGGCAGCGTTCATTGGTGTGTGGCGACTCTTCGCGAATACATTGCCAAGAAAAATAGTACTGCTAGCGTCGCCTATAGCGTTGTTAGTATTGGGTTTGTCATTGTTTGAGTTTGTTGGGATGACTGGAGAAACCATCCCTGTCTTTCGACCTCGGTTCTGGGGCAATCGAGCAATGACCTCGTCGAATGCACCGAGTGCACCAATCGAGTCGGCTATCGTTCGCCTGCGAGACGGAGAGTCGGATTTGAATCCGATCGCATCAACGCAGTTCCTAGGATCGGCACGCAATGGAATTATTCGAGACGATCGCTTCTCCGTCGCTTGGAAAGAGCAACTGCCGACAGTTCTTTGGAAAATTCCGATCGGCGCGGGGTGGTCAAGCTTTGCGGTCAGCAGGGGGCTTGCGATCACCTTTGAACAACTCGATGCACAGGAGTGCTTGACGGCTTTCGATTTAACAACCGGCAAAGTAGTTTGGCGATTCAAGAGCCCAGGAAGGCACTATCATCCGATGGGTGGCTTGGGCCCCCGTTCGACACCAACGATTCATAATGGAAAAGTATTTTCGCAATCCGCCTTGGGGATCGTCTCGTGCGTGAATTTGCAAACGGGAGAACTCTTTTGGCAGCAAGATTTACTGAAAATTGCAGGAGTAACGCAGGAGGTATCTGAGTCAGCAATCCCTTGGGGGCGAAGCGGTTCCCCGCTCGTGTTCGACAATCAAGTAGTTGTGCCGTTGGGTGGAAAAGCAGGTGACCCCACCCTCAAAACGCTGATTTGCTTTGATTTGGAAACAGGGAAGATTCTTTGGACCGGAGGGGATCAGCAGATATCCTATTCGTCTCCTTCGCTGTTGACGTTGAGAGGGGTTCCGCAGATCGTCTCGGTCAATGAGGGGTCTGCAACGGGACATGATCCTAAGAACGGCAATGTGTTGTGGTCCACTCCCTGGCCGAGCAGATCCAGCGGAGAAGCTTGTTCGTCACAGCCGGTCGCGTTGGACGATCACTTATTGCTGCTCGGAAAAGGGTACGCGCTCGGATCGAAACTGATCGATGTCCAGTGCAGTGGTGACAAACAAGCGAGCGATTTAGACCCTTCAAATTGGAAAGTCGAGACTGTCTGGGCAAGCAACAAAATTCTGAAAACTAAGTTCACCAGTGCGTTGCCCTTTGAGGGAATGTTGTATGGTTTGAGCGACGGCGTGCTGGAGTGCATTGATCCAAAAGATGGAACTCGTATTTGGAGAGGCAAGCGGTATGGGCATGGACAAGCGATCATCGTCAATGGCAACATCATTGTGATTGCGGAAGATGGTCACATCGCGCTCGTACCGGCAACGGAATCATCGCAGGGCAAAGAGGTTGCCGAACTCCCGGTCCTTGAAGGAATCACGTGGAATGTTCCCGCGGTAGCTGGGCCATATCTACTGGTTCGCAATGCCGAGTTTGCCGCTTGCCTACTTTCCAAAAAAGGGACGGGGCAAGATGCCGGATCCAAATCCAACATCCAATAAAGGACGAGTGATTCTGGGGCTCGACCCTGGTTTAGCGATCACTGGGTACGGGATCATTCGATGCGGTTCGAAAGTGCAGATCATCGAAGCGGGTGTGATCCGGGTGCGTCGCGATCAACCGATGGAAACACGTCTCAAGGAGCTCTACACGGGCGTTCTGGAGTTGTTCGAAACGGTTCCTATCGACGAGGTCGCTGTCGAACAGCTCTACTCCCACTTTGAGCGGCCTCGAACTGCTATTTTGATGGG
>JBBRGW010000290.1:0-5793 GCA_038223525.1 Pirellulales bacterium | reverse complement strand
ACTCGCCCTTGGTATCGCGAAAGAAAAGCAAGAGCCACCCAAGGGGATTTCGAATCGACTTGCAAAGTCTCTCGACGAATACAAAAGTGTTATCCTCGGGCGGAATCTCTTTGCTCCGCGGAACCAAGCACCCAGGTTGGATGCAAAGAAAACCGTCGAGGCAAAGATCGGCTCGCCCCTCGAGTATGCAGTCGAAGCCAAGGATATCGACCCCAATCAATCCGTGTTCTACACGTTACTGAGTGAGAACAATGACATTCCAAGGGGAATGTTAATCGACCAGAATTCAGGAAAGATGTCCTTTCGATCGAACGAGGTGGGCGAATATCAAGTTCGAGTTCAAGCGACCGACAATGGTATACCGAGCAAATCGTCGGAGCAGCTTGTCACTATCAAAGTAACCCCTTCGCCGCCGGTTGCAGCGCCACCCGTTCAATTCGACGTCGCATCGCAAGCTATGGTTACCGCCCTGGTCGCCGGACGCAGCGGCCGCCAAGCCTGGATCCTCTCCAAGACGGAAAGCAAGACCTACTTATTGCAAAAGGGAGACCAGCTTAAGTTGGGAGGTGTCACCGGATTGGTCAAAGAAGTGGGCGCGAACTATGTCGAGCTCGAAACCGATGGCCGCAAATGGATTGTAGGGATGGATGAAACGCTAGCTGAAGCGTTCTCACGCTCAAAGTCCGACTGAGTCGATCCCTTTTTCGTTGCACGACGCTCCGCGTCGTGATGATGCGACGCGGAGCGTCGCACAACTAAGTTTGCCAACGCTAGGCACTCATTCCCGCGCGAATGCACTTGACCTCTATGTCAGATTGCAGGTATTCACATTTGAAAGACTGTTAAAGACCTACAAATCAGGAAGCCGAACCTCGATGGACCGAGAAAATCGATTCTATCGCTTTGACCAGCGAGTCCTTTGCGCCGGCGTTCTCATCAGTGGCATCGGGCTGACGAGTATCTCGGGCTGCAGCTCTTGGATGTCCAAGGGGCGAGAAAAAGACGGTCATTTCGTGAAAGAGACACGTCGAATTCAAGAGCTCATGGTCGACCCTGATCGCCCTCGCTTGATCGGCGAAGTAGCCACTCCTCTTGGTATGACGCCATCACAATTCGATTCGTTCGCGCTCGCCGTTGGCTTGCCAGGAACAGGCGGAATCGTGCGTCCAGGACTGCAACGAGAAATGATGCTGGACGAAATGAGGATTCGGGAAACAGAAAAGCCTGAAGCATTTCTCGATGACCCTTCCACCGCGCTGGTCAAACTGAAAACGATCGCGAACCCATGCGATACCAAAGGAGACTTCCTCGACGTTTTCGTTGAAACATCCACGGAATGCAACGCGACCAATTTAACTCAGGGTTTCGTTCTGGAATCGCGACTGAGCGAAATGGTGATGCTCAATGGAAGGATGCACACCGACAAACACGCAGCGACGGCCAGCGGTGAAGTTGTCATTTTACCCACCACTTTCACCCATCAAGCGGAGCCCTCGCTGCTAACGGGCGTAATCATCGGTGGTGCCAAGTTGAAAATGGACGCGCCTATCGGGCTTCGGATTGAAACAGAATTCAGGCACGTTATTGTTACCAAAGCAATCGAGAAAGCGATCAACTCAAGGTACTTCTTTAAAGACTCGCAGAAGCAGAAATTGGTCGCTGAGGGCACAAGCGATTGGTACGTCGGAATTAGCACGGTGCCGAAGTACAAACATGATCCTGCCCACTTTATGTCGGTCCTCAAATGCACTGGATTTGGTGAGTCGACTGAGGAACAGCAAGAACGATTGCTGGGGTGCAAAAAGCTATTGACCAACTCTGCAACCTGTCGCCGGGCCGCAGCCGAACTCGAAGCGATTGGAGACGACGCAGCCAAGCAGACTTTGATCGGCGGTTTGGCTTCCAGTGACAACGAAGTCCGTTTCTATTCCGCCTACTCGCTTGCCTACTTGGATTGCAAGGAAGCTGTTCCGGCATTGCAGGAACTGGCTCAAACGACTCCCGCCGCGCGAGCTCTATGCTTGATCGGATTGGTCGTAAACGAGGACTCCTCAGCTCGTGAAGCTCTCGAGAGTTTGCTGCAAGCAACCGATCCCGATCTGCGATTCGGAGCCTTTAACGCAATTCGCATGCGCAACCCATCCGACATGACCATCAAAGGAGAGCTCATCGGAAAGAATTTCCAGTTTGTCCAAGTACCGAGTTCGATCCCGTTGATGACCGTTGCCTTGTTAAAACAAAAGGAAGTTGTCCTTTATGGAGATAGAATCGCCGTTTCGCTAACTGCTCCCTTGTCCCCCAACCCTCTTTTGACTCTTTCTCCGACGAGCGATGGCCAAATCAAATTGACCAAACGGCATGGCAACGGAGAAGCCCACAATGCCATCGTGTCGAGCGATATCGTTTCCGTCCTGCGAGCTCTGGGAAACATTAACGCAAACTACAACGACGTTGTCCACACGATCAATCAACTTGCCCTGAATCAATCTCTTGCAACTCCGGTTTCCATGAATCCACTGCATCAGAAAGACATGCTAATCGTCGATCCATCCAACTTGGACGCTATGAAGTTTCGTGATCAAAAAGAGATTGCGGTGGACAGTGCGAGTACGAGGCAAACAGAGACCCCGAAGTCCCGTTGGTGGCCAGCAATCGGGTTGCGCAAGGCGACTTGGAGCAAACCGAAACGAGAAACCAACGGCACTGCTGTGCCTGATTCGAAAGAGTTCAGCAAGAGTTCGGAATCCTCCGACGAGAATTTTTCCGCAATGCAGAACCGTTAAGGCGATAGGCAGAATAAAAAGTACCGTAGGATGGGACCATTGTCCCGTCCGCTGATTCGTTCGGGGCTTTGGCCCTAGGTTACGCTTAGTAAACCTTAGCCTGCTGATCGCCCAATACAATCATCCCCCCGCTCCCAATCACCGTCCAAAGACCTCGGTAACACCCCATGCTCAAAGCCCTCGAACTAGTTGGCTTCAAGAGTTTTGCAGATCGAACGCGATTCGATTTCCCGGACGGGATCACGATTATTGTCGGACCTAATGGCTCTGGAAAATCCAACGTGGTGGATGCAGTGAAGTGGGTTCTCGGTGCTCAAAGCGCGAAAGCGTTGCGGGGTGCCGACATGGCTGACGTGATTTTCAAGGGCTCCGCCGAAGGAGGTCGCAAGCCCGCCAACAGCGCCGAGGTAACTCTTTATCTGGACAATTCGACACATATCTTTGGACACGATGCGGATGAAGTACAAGTTAGCCGCCGTGTCTTCCGTAGCGGGGAGGGTGAGTATGGAATCAATGGTCAACCATGCCGGCTCAAAGACGTCAAGGATCTGTTCCGCGGTACGGGCGTAGGCGTCGATGCCTACAGCCTGATCGAACAAGGCAAAGTGGATCGCCTATTGCAGGCTTCGCCAAAGGACCGACGCGGAATCTTTGAGGAAGCAGCTGGGATCTCGCGATTCAAAGCCAAAAAAGTCGAGGCGGAACGGCGGATGTTGCGAGTCGACCAGAATATGGTTCGACTCAACGATATTGTCGATGAGGTTGGCAAACGACTGTCAACGCTCAAGGGCCAAGCGACCAAAGCGAATCGCTACCGTGAACTTAGCCAAACCATGCAGATGAAACGCATGCAGCTGGGCTTGCTTGACCGCCAGACAATGGAAAAGGACCGCGATCGATTGTCGAAGCAATCGGATGAGGCAAAACATCTGGCGATCGAACTAACCGAAAAGTTGGCGGCTTCACAAGCTTTGGTGGATTCGGAACAGTCGCATTTGCAAACGCTGCAGCGCGACCTTGAATCCGTCCAGACCGAATATCTCGACGCGCAGCGCGAACTGATTTCCTCCGACAATGGCCATGTCTCCTCCACGGAACGATGCGAGGAACTTTTGGCCGAACGAACCGTGTTGCAGGAACGAATCATCTCGCTGCAGCAACGCGCAAGTCTTTCCTCAGAGGAAATGTCGCAAAAGCGAGCAGAACTGGACGAAATCGAACAGGCCAGACAACTCTCCAACATCGAACTCTCGGTCAGCGAGTCCCGTTGGAGCGAACTGCAGGAACAGTTAAACAGTACCAAATCACTGATGGATACGGCGGAAGCCGAACACAACAAACTTCGCGAATCGTCGTCCCAAAATCGTTCCCAGCTTGCCGCCTACCGTTTGCATATCGAGCAAATCCAGCAGTCGATCGACCAGCAACAAGCTTCCGTTTCCGATGCGATTGCCGAGTTGGCTAAAGTCGAACAGTCCCATCAAGACGCGATCGGATTGCGAGATAACGCAAAACAAAAAGCCGAACGCGCGGCGATTGATAAACGGGTAGAGGAAGACAAACTCCGCCTTCAGAAAAATGCGTTATCGCAAACCCAAGAACAATACGTTTTTTTGCAAGGCAAGCAGCAAGGGGTCCGCGAGAGGTTACACATTCTCGAACAACTCGAAGAGCAGTTCACCGGTGCGGGAAGGGGTGGACAACAACTCCTTCGAATCGCCCGCGGCCACCAGAATCCAGAGCAAGACTTAGTTCATCCATCCGACACGATCGTTTCTAATGTCTGGGGAACGGTGCTCGGTATCGTCGCGGATTTGCTCAGCACTGAGATGCACCTGGCTCCCCTCATCGACGTATCCCTTGGCTCTCTTGCAGACGCGATTGTGCTCAGCAATGGGCAGCTCGTCGACTGGATCAACGATGGAAGTCTAGCGGTTGAGGGACGCGTCACTTTGCTTAGGATGGATCGCCTCACGAGCCGGCGTTCCGGGGAAAAAATCCAACTCGACGGACTGCGCGGTGTTTTGGGTCGCGCCGATCGAATGACGCGATTTGATGACGCTTATGAACCCCTGATCCGATTTCTGCTTGGAACTACATGGTTCGTTGACACGCTTTCCACAGCCCTTGAATTAACACATTTCCGAGGAGCTGGTTTGCGATTCGTTACCGCGGAGTGTCAACTGGTGGATAGCGACGGCAGCATCACTCTCGGCTCCCTTCAGACCGGACTGGGACTAGTGTCGCGTCGCAGCGAAATGCAATCCGCTCGGGAAGAAATCAAATACGTCGAGGCTAGCATTTCGGAGGCAACCGCCGCCGTTGCGAATGCTCAGGCGCGGATTGCAGAAACAGAATCAACGCTGCGAATCAAGGATGAGGCAGCGCACACAACAGCCAGAGAGCTAACTGCCTCCGAACTTAGACTCGAAGCCGTTGAACAACGTCGCGAAAAACTAACCGCTTCGCTAGAAACGAATCGCAACAATCTACATAGCTCGACGACCAGACTTGCAGAAGTAAATGCATTGATCAATGCCGCGGAACTTGCAATCGAACAATACTCCAACGAATCCGTCGTTCTTGAGCAAAAACGAAGCAGCATCGCAAAGGAGTTTGCACTGTGCGAGAGAGAGATGCAAAACGAACAGTCCGCAGTCACGGAACGCCGGATTGAATTAGCCCGACTCGAACAACGTTTAGTCGGGCTCAAAATCACGATGGAACAAATGCAATTGGATTCGGCGGAACGCAACAAGAACGTTGTCCAGTCGGAACGATCCCTCCAGAGCATAGCCGATCGAGTTATTGCCGCGACCGCTGCCATCGCAGAGTTCCAAAGCCGATCCAATGCCGCCAAAGCGACGATTGCATCGATTGAAGGTAAGAGAACAGAATCGCTTTCAAGCATCCAAAAACAGAACACGGTCGTTCAGCAAGCAATGCGACAATGCGATGGCGCTCGACGAAACATCGAAAAAGGCCAAGACCGCATCCAGACCTTCGAGCA